>JAVCCH010000049.1 GCA_030765535.1 Candidatus Tenebribacter davisii | reverse complement strand
GATAATATCATCATGAAATACACGCCAAGCCAGATAACTACTCCACAATATACCATTGCACCCCCCAAAAAGGCTGTCAAACCTGTTGCAATTTCTAAAATTCCACTTTCTACATAATACCGTCTAACTAATTGTTTTTCATTATTATCTTTCATATATTCTCCCTATCTGCCATTGCATCTTATTTTCATATAAAATTATTCAGTTTTTCTTGTCAAATGCAACTGACAGCATTCATCATCTGCCTCTTTGTAGAAACTATCTAGCAATATTCGAGGATTGGTGGCTTATCTGTTTACACAAAAACCCACCACCTCAATTCATTGACTAAAAATACTATCATTCTATATGATATAAATAAATTTAATGAAATTATATGATATTTATTTATTACAATGATCTATATATTTTTTAAATAGATTCAATAAATTCACATCGGTCTCATTTTTTTGTTGTTTTATCACTTCAGGAAGAATTTCATTACTATTTACATTTATTAATGTAGAAATAATACCTTTTTTTATACTAGTTGATATTCTATTGTCAATAATCTTATCTTTAGCAAACTTAATTGCGAGCTTTCTGTCAATCGAATACAAGGCTGACATGTGTGGTGCGGTTACGTTTAGATGTTTTGGTGCTTCAAAAACTAATGATGAGTCAACAATTAAATCAAATGTCTTCTCTGAAGGCCATAATGACGATAAGCTTGAAATACAAAGTGATTTTGTTCGGTAGTCATCTCTGGATATTAAATTCTCTAAAATACTCCGAAGTCTTTCTGATGGATTTCTTATTAAAACTTTCACCAGGACAGATTGGACTTCATAATAAACTTCTATCTCTAGTAAATGAAGTAAATCTTCTTCGTATTTTATAGAATCAATACTAAGATTTGCTATAGCTCTGATAATTACTGTTTTTTGCTGATGGTAAGTTACATCTTCAAGTAATTTTAGGAATAATCCTATTTTTTCATCTGCATTGATTTTCATTAGCTGCTTAGTAATATAGTCATTCTTGCTAACAGGAAAACCAGTGTCATAAAGATATTCCAGAATTGATAAATTAGAAACCTCATGAGTATAAGATAATAACAAAACAACCTTAAATACTATTTCATGATCACTCGGATTAAGCTCATTCAGAATGAATCTATGCAATTCTTGTAGTGCGTTCTCTCTTCCAAATTCTTTGGTTATTGAAAACCAGATTGCTTTTGAGTTTGATCCTGACTTATACATATTTCCTTTCACTGAGGCATCAACTTTGTTAATCCATTCTATAATATTTGAGGCAGTATTATTTATTATTTTAACTCTGATTTTTTTTGTATCAATAATATTAGTAATATTTATTAAGTTTATTGTGAAATCATATATCCCATATTTATCAGTTCTATCAAAATAAAGCTCTTCATTATCTCGAATTAAATCAATCTTATTGTTTTCTGAATCAAGAACTTCGACATTATACAATTTTTCATCTTTATTAGTCATATTATCTATTGGGATAATAATTCTGTAATTCGCTATTCCCTCATCATTAGCCTTAACACTTAAATATTCCATTTTAATTTTTCTCCTGTTTTACAATTTCAATCTTCCCTATTCTAACTTGTTCTTGCATAGGCGCATATTCAGTAAAATTTAATATGCTAATATTCCCTATTCGAACATTAACTCTATAATCAGACTTGGTAACTGGAATATTTTGTTTTTCAATTTTTGTCGTATCTCCCAAAACATCTTGTGGACCCTTTGATTTGTTTTTTGTTTTGTTTACTTCATTAATATTTTTTAGGGTTTTTACGGGATCTTTTTCTACTACTTCCTTATTAGTATCAAACAAATCACTTTCATTCTTTCTTTCTATCTCATTATTGCTACTTTTCGTGTTTTCCACAAGGTTTTCCTGTAATTTATTCATTGCTTTTGTATTTATGAGCTCTTGTTTTTCTTTTTCTAATTGATTCTCTCCCTCGTTTTTTTTATCCTTTTTGAAAATTTTCTGTAAATAAGAGCTTAATTTTGATTTTTTTTTGCTTAATTTTAAAGTATTTATATTGTTTTGTTTTTCTGGTTTGTTATCTACATTAGGTGAAGATCGCTTCACTTTTATTGTTTGTATCATTCTCTCCATTGAAGCAAGTATGGTTATTCTAGCTTTGAGAAAATTTCTTTTTGAATCAGTGTATTCACTCAATGCTGTTGGGCTACCCGGAATAATTTGTCTTTTATCTAGCCACGCTGCCGGATGCATGTCAGTTATAAACCAAGGTTCAACTAATATTGATACAATTTCTAAATTACCTTGTTCATTTCTTTTTTTTATTTCGGGAAGCTCTATATTATTTATGAAGTTAGAACTCAAAAAATCTTGACTAAGTAATAATAAGGCAATGTCAGCTTTATTAATTTCATTAATTATTTTTTTCTGGTAATCGATACCGGGAAGAGTTTTTAAGTCATCATCATACCAAGTTGTTATTTGATGATATTTCAGACTATCAGCTAAATATGGCACTAAATTGAATTCATCTTTATCATCTACCCAAGATTTATTCTTATGTGCATAACAAACAAATATGTTAATCGCTTTAGGCATATATACTCCATTTCACCAATTTTATTTTTTTCTTCATAGAGATAAGGTACTTAGACACTTTATATAGACCTACATCTTCAAATTATTAACATCCTTCTTTCTTATTTCTGTCAAGATTTTTTTATCATTCACCTTCCTTCATACCATTCACAGTTCAGGTTCTCTGATCGTGGTCTATTGCTGGGAGATTATTAGGGGATAGGGGGTTTGGGTAAAACAATTATGGAAAGATTTTTTTATTTAGTGAGTTGCCACCATTTTGGGAAGAGTTGGCGGTAGCGCATGGTGAAAAAACGGTCATCTATCAGTAGGACGCTACCTTTGTCCTTTTCGGTGCGGATAACTCTTCCGGCAGCCTGCAGGACACGCGTGAAGCCCGGGAAAGTGTAAGCATAATCATAGCCTTTGGCGCTATCTTCATAGTAATTGCGGATCAATTCCCGCTGGAGATCGATTCCGGGCAGTCCTACTCCTACGATCACGGCAGCAGTGAGAAATTCACCCACCAGATCAATACCTTCGCCAAATACTCCACCCATCACGGCAAAACCGGCTGTTAGTGTGTCCGCTTTTTGAAATTCTGCCAGAAACTCGTCACGCTCAGGTTCTGTCATCCCGGAGTGCTGAATAAGTAATTGATGCGTAATCTCATTTTGCTGGATAATCTCCAGAGCATCCTGCAAATAACGGTAGCTGGGAAAAAATACCAGTGCATTTCCTTTTTGTTGATTGATAAAATCTGTGATCGCTGCTGCCAGTTGTCCCATTGTCTGGGTTCTGCTACGGTATCTGGTTTGAATCCTTGATCTTGATATAGTCAGATTTTGGATTGGAAATGGTGAAGGTAGATTTAGATATTTTGCCTCAGAATGACAGCCAAAAAGCTCATGATAATAATTAAAGGGTGTAAGAGTAGCGGAAAAGAAGACT
>JAVCCH010000053.1 GCA_030765535.1 Candidatus Tenebribacter davisii | reverse complement strand
TCCAGGATAGGGAAAACAGTGTAATCGAGATTGATGGATTTCCTATAAAATTCCTGAAAAAAGATCGAAATCCCCGCGATATTAACTGGAAAAAAGAGGGGGTAAGATTAGTGGTCGAATGTACTGGGAAATTCCTGGATCCCACCATACCGGACAGCACTGCCAAGGGAAGTGTGCTAGGGCATCTGGCGGCAGGTGCACAAAAAGTGATCGCAAGTGCTCCTTTTAAAATCAAAAATAAAGCGATCACCGATACTAGTAAATATCCCACTCTGATCTATGGGATCAATCATCTGGATTATGACCCGATCGAGCATGAAGTTATTTCGGCGGCCAGTTGTACAACAACCGGATTAGCCCACATGATAAACCCCTTGCTGGAAGATAAAGAGACCAATGATATTCTTACAGCCTCAATGACCACAGTGCATGCTGCCACCAATACTCAAAGCGTGCTGGATTCTGTGCCTGGTACACGGGCAGGGGATCTGAGAAAAAACCGGTCAGTACTGAACAATATAATTCTTTCAACAACTGGAGCAGCTAAAACACTGGAAAAAGTGTTACCTCAAATCATCAGCTTCGGCTTTATGGCAGATTCAATCAGGATCCCTACCAGCACCGTGTCAATGATCTCTCTTAATATTACCTTTAATTCCCGACTGGATGAAGACGCTATGCCGATCCTGAACGGTGATTATATCAATAATATTTACAAAATGGTAGCCAAAGGATCACAGAAAGGATTACTCCATTTTTCCACCAGACAGAATGTCTCCAGTGATTTGCTGGGTTTTCCAGCCGCAATTATCATTGAAGGACAGGCAACTCATACCAGAACCGGTTTCCTGAAGGTATCTTCCGATGCTCTTTCGGCTGTTGGAATTCAAAATCCGCAAGATATTAATATTCCTGTCACACATGCCAAAATCATGGGCTGGTACGATAATGAATATGGCAGTTATGTGAATAGCTTGGGCAAACTTACAGAATATGTAGCTTCTCATATGGGCTAAAAATTTTCAGAGTGCATTCATTAGTTTGAATATCTAAAATTTCAGCCCCGACTTAGACCGGGGCTGATTACTTATGTCGATTTTTAATATTTACTATTTCATTAAAATCATTTTTTTAGTTTGTTCGAAACTACTACTTTTCAATTTATAGAAGTAGATACTGGAAGAGACAGTTTTACCATTCTCATCGGTTCCATTCCATACCACATCTTGCTCATTCGTTCCTAAACTTCTGTTTGGGAACGTAAACTTTTTCACTTTCTGACCTTTGATATTAAAAATAGAAATCTCTGTTTCGTGGGTTCCCGGTAGTACGTTGAAAAATATTGTCGTACTGGGATTAAATGGAGTCTGGCTAACTATGCCTATTTCAGATATTTTATCCTTTATTCTCACAGCAATTTTGTTTTATAATCTGGTAAAGCATTTGAAAAAGCCGGGAGAGCTTAGCTTGCAAACAAGATAAACTATTAAATAATTATTTTAAACTTACCCGGACAAATAATCTTTCACCGGGAGTTAAATTTTCCAGAGCAAGCTTCTGATCATCGAGAACAATCTCAATTTTAGCATAGGTATTCACTGTCTCAAATGAAGAGCTAAGAGCTTTCACTTTTTCCATTACAGGAGAAACTGTAGCAACTTCACCTTTAATTTTTTTTCCGTTTCCACAGTGGATAATTGCTTTATTTCCAACTTTAATTTTTTGACTACTATAAGAATTTCCAAAAGCAATGACCCAAATTTTACCCATATCGCTTATCTCAGCGATTGCAGCTCCATTTTTCACTTTCTCTCCGGGTCGATTCTGAATATCAGTAACGATACCGTTGATAGGTGAAGTGATAGTTAGGTTTTCAATTTCCTGCTCAAGATCACTAATTTCAGCGTTAACTTTATCAAAGTCTATAAGATATTTGGAAGCTAGAATAGAGCCATTGTTATTTAGAATATATTTTTCTTCTTTCTGCAAGGAGAGAATGCTTTGAATAGTTTCCATTTCTTTGAAAACTAGAAGTGAATCATTTTTTATTTCATTATATCTTATTAGAGTTTCTAAATAATCATTAGTTTCTTTTTCAAATTCTTCAGCTGATATCAGGTTTTTATTATAGAGTTTCTTCTGAGCAGTGTATTGTTTTTTGGAACTATCAAATTTGGATTTAGTTACAACCAGTTTTTCAGATGTGGAGTTTAATTCCAGCTCAGCTTTTCGCAGATCAGTAGTATTTTTTAATATCTTTTTTTCTAATTCGAAAAGTTCCATTTTCAGGTGATCTCCACTTTGATTAGACAAGATCAATGCTTCATATTTTTCACGTTCTTTCTTCAAGGTTTGCAGTTTAAACGGAAGCCGGGAATTTTCCAATTGAACGATCTTGTCACCAGCCTGTACTTCCTGCATGGAAGAAACAAAATATTGTTTTACAGTACCTGATGCTTCAGTACTGATAACAACTTTCTCGCTGCGGACAACTGCCGGTAATTTCTGCGAACGTGCTTCAATATGATAGGATAAAACTGCCGTTACTATCATCACTACGATCGATGCAATCGTGATTATTTTTATCTTTTTTCTCTTCATTCTGCTTCCTCTACAAAGTTATTTATAAGGATAATTTCTTTAAATAAATTCATTTCAGCTACTTTATATTCAAGCTCAGCTTTCTCATTTTTCAGTGTTTCTTTTTCTAATTTCAGTTCCGGATTTTTGCCTAATAAGGTAGGTTCTTCCGCAAATTTATTTTGGATGATTTCCAAGTTTTTATTATATAGTTCTTTCAATCTTTTTTTACGTTCATAGGCAGTTTTTGTATTATTGTAATAATACATTCTTTCCATTTGGAATTTATCTAATTCTGCTCTTATTTCATCGAATCGATAGCCTAATTCGTTTTGGTGGGAATTTAATAATGCAAGTTTTCCACTAGTATTGGAGATAATATTGA
>JAVCCH010000150.1 GCA_030765535.1 Candidatus Tenebribacter davisii | reverse complement strand
GAAATATGTATATTTTCACTATTTTTCAGCATAAACGTTTTATATTACACTTAGTTGACAGATTTATCTTCTGTACTAGTGCTGCATATAATAATTTATGAACAACAAATTTATGGGGTTAATAAAAGCAGATTTATTTAATTACTCCGCAGATATCAAAACATAGGATAATATAGTTATTCCTATTGATACACCCCATATTCCCCACATTGTATTGCTTACTCTATTTACTTTAGAATTAAGCTCTTTTGCATGCTTTTGTTGTTGATTCATCTGGTATATGGCAAATTCTCTATCAGACATATTTATAAGCTTTTTTTTCATTTCTTCCTTGCTGAGCATCATTTCTTCCAATTCATTATACGGCACTAATTGATACTCATCGCTGTAAATATTTACCTTATCGAAATCATCTCTGGCTAAGTAATCCTCTGTGACGTCACTGTAGCCCTTCATTATTGCCACTACGTCCTTTATCGGCAGCTCATAAATTAATTTCCAGTCTACGATATAGATATTGCTGTCCTGTTTTGCTTCATAATAGCCCGAATAATAATTTCCATTTGTCATCTGGACATTAACACCCAATAAAGGTAACATTAAGCCTGATACTATCACAATAAATAATAATCTTTTCATTTTATCCTCCTTAATTATCTTCTACAAAAAAACTATTCTTATAATTCATTGTCAAATAAAAACAATTTATTGAAAGAATCACCAGACACCTTGCAAATGGTCGCAAGACCTTTGCAATGGTAAAGCACGAAATTCTGAACTTGGATTGGGGAAACCTGGTTTGAGATTAAGCTACAACATTCCCGATAAATCGCGATAAAGTCCTGCGGCACAAAATGGGATTATGAATACCTGGCAATATAGACACCGTAATTATGAACTTGCTTATATGCACAGGTTCTTCAACTTGATCATTCCGATAGAGGTTCCATAAATTGTAATATAGAGTAGTAACATGTCAGTCTTCTTTAATTATTTAATATGGGAATAAGGAATATTACTTGACGACAGTAGAGCTATATTACTAATTGAGATTAGATTTTAAATATGAAGATGAATTAGTGAAAGATTGAGAATAGTTATGATGAATTGATTTGAGAAGATTTACTTACTTAAAATGCTAAGTAGGGGAGAATATGGATTATAAAATAATAAGTGTTGAATCGAGAAAGGGTGGAGTTGGAAAAACTACGGCTGCTCTAAATTTATCAAGACTATTGACTGATAATGAGTATAGTGTTTTGTTAATTGATCTTGATATTACGGGTACTAATGTATCTCTTTCCTTAGATTCCCTTTATTGGAAGGATATGGTAAATAAAATCCAATATCATGGAAATCATGCAAATCTTCTTGAAATTTACAACAATTATTTAGGGGAAGGAAAAATCCAGACAAACTGGATGTTGGAAACTGATAATAGTATCGGAAAAGACTTCTTGATAAAATGTTCAAAAATTAACATTATAGGTTCTGAAATATTCAAATTTAATGCAGAAAGTAAATCTACTGAGCTTATTTGTAATCCAAGTATTCTTTTTGATGAATTGCATGCATTTTGGTTTGTAGAATTTCTACAAACATTATGCAATTCATTTAAAACTATTTGCGAAGGTAAAATTGCAATTATATTAGATAATTCACCTGGTTTTGTTGGTATTAATCCAGCAATTCATGAATGGTTAACAGATATTGGTCCAGATATCGGAAAATTTCTGACAATAGCATCTATAGATAAACAGGATCTAAATTCCTGCAATAAAGCAATTGAAAATTTGCATTCTTTGTATTCAAATAAATTTGATGGAGCAATATGTTACTTTGAGGCAAAGAATAACCCTCAGAAATCTGATTTCGAACTTAATGACTCTGCACGTAATTTCTATTTAAGAATTGCTTCAAAACAATTGAATGAATCAAATCTATATTATCATTCAGAAAATATCCAGAATAATAGTTACGTTAATAGTCCTCAGCATTATCAGGCATTAATCATTAACAAAGTGCCATTATATCTCCGTGAAATATTCATGAATATTGATTCTTATAATAATTTGGTAGATGATGGAGTTGGAGAAACAATGAGGAAATTATTGGTAAATGGAGGGGAAAAAAGAAGTAATTATTTTGTTGATTATGATGAGAGTATCGATTACCAATTTATTTCTCCATCTTTATTCAGAATGAAAAATGTTGATAGCCATAACCTATCAATTCTAAAGAGTCATTTCACAAAACTTAAAAACAGAACAAAGAATATTCAAGCAGAAACAAGAAATAGTCATGCACCAACGGACGCGAATAATCGAAATCTGTTTATAGAACAAAGAATGCTGTTTTATCAAGAAGAGTTAAATAAATTGAAAAAGAGACTAAGGAAATCTCATTTATTTAATATTGCTAAGTTGATAGACACTTCATGGAATCCCGAATTGATTACTGATGCGTTAAGGTCATATTTAGATGAATTTTATTTCGAAAAACAGTATATAGACAATATAGTAATAGATAGAGAAGAATTAAAAGACATGATTATAAATATAAATGAATTTTATAAAGAATATATGTTTAAATATAGTTTAAACTCCAGAGTAAATATGGAAATGTTTTTACTCAATCAATCCTTTATCTCGGTACAATATCAATTATTATTATCGAATAGATATATAGGATATAGTATGAGGGAATTAGTAAATGCAATGAGATACATTTTAGAGTTTCAGATGAACAAGTTTTTCAAAAGAAATATTAGAGACAAAAAGTATAAATCAGCTCGGGTATTTCTTATAAATGAGTCACTGAATAAGAAAAAGGAAGAAGATGAGGATTTTCATGTTTTAGTTGCAAAGCTAAAACAATATATGATTAAAGAAGAAAATATCTTAGATTTCTATATGTCTTTCTGTAAATCTCAAGTAAGAATAATTGACATTGACTCTGATTTTGAGTTATTAATAGAAGTATTAGAGAGGGTATCCTGCGATTCAGAAAACGAAAACATCTTGTTAGTTCCCATTGTTAAGGATATACTTGAAAGAGTTATCATCAACAAATCAACTACCAATTTTAGAGGTAAGAAAGAAATAGCAAGAGGATTTAAAAGTGCTATTTATATGTCTCAATTTCAAAATATTCTGAAAGGTATCATTTCGAAATGGGAAATGTAATGGATGATAACTTAATGAAATTCAGTTTAAAAGGATTTAATGATTTAAATCTGTCGAATCCTAGTTTCTTACCAAAGAATTTCTTTCCATACATTAGATTAGATAAGAGAAGTTACAGCAAACTCGAAAAGCTTCATGAAAAATCTGGTGTTAATATTAAATCTGCATTCAATGAATTAAAAAAAAGAGCGGGAGAAAAATACTTTCATAAAGTCTATCCTTCGCAAAGTTCTGCTTTAAGCTTTTCTCAAAGGTCTTTTCCAGCCTATAGATTTCTTTTACCAGAAGTATTAGCTGACGATTGGTTGGGAATTGTTGATTTCCATAAAAAGCATAGCAGAGATCATGCATTACATCAGCCTTTGACAGCATATATTGTATATGAGCTTTTAGGTGGGGGAGATACCAAAGAGTCTTTGAAAATAAATGACAATAACCTTTTAGACCTATGCATTGATCAACTCTTTTGTTCCCCAAAAATGGAATATATAAAGGAATATTTATTGAATTTGGGTGTAGTACCAGATAATGTTACAGGATTACATGATAAAAAAAATAATTACAGTCGTGAATTCTGGAAAAACTTATTTTTAGAAACTGCAGTTGTTGCAGCAATTTTTCACGATATTGGCTATCCCTGGCAATATATTAATCAACTAAATCACAGTTTAAGTGCTTCCGATTTTTCTCCAAGTAATTTGAATTCAAATTCAAGGTTTATTCTAAATACCTTTAGGGATCGATTAATCTTATACCCGTTTAATGGCTATAAATCATTAACAAAGAGTACTCCGGGGAATTGGGAAGAAAAATTGTTGGAATTGATTTCATCATCAATTACAAGCACACACGGATTTCCAGGAGCTCTTAGTTTTTTATATTTGAATGATATTATTAGAGAGTTTCCTTCAAAGACAGAATTACCTTTCAACCAATTTTGTATTGAATGGGCAGCTCTCGGGATTATGATGCATGATATGAAGTCGACATATAATGAAGATAATGGTTGTCATCCTGAAAATGGACAGATGAGACTGGAATTTGATAGAGATCCATTATCTTGTATAATTACTTTAGCGGATGTTCTTGAAGAGTTTGAAAGGCCCAATGTTGATATAACACCACATAAACATAGTAGTAATTTTAGATACAACTATTCTTGCATTTCTTCTGAATTATCACTGGAAAAAAGCACATTAAACATCAATTATAAATATGAAGATGGTATAGGTGTGGCTAATAAAATGCCTTTTCTAAAAACTGATGAAAAGGAGTATTTTGATCCTGATTATGGATATTTAGATTTTTCCAGCATTGGAATAAATAAAGTGAAATTGCATGCAACTTGCTAAGGAAATACTTAAAATAAAGTTTATAGTAATATTTCAATTGATTTTTTGTGTAATACTATTGGCTTACATCATCCAGTCATTTATAAACAATCCAATAAAAAAACCTGATGTAAAAAATAAATGAAAAAATTAGATAAGACATGCTTGTTTGACCATAACCGAAATATGTAAGGAAATAAATATTATTAACAACATAGAAAAGGAAAAATTAATTCAGAATAAATATGGGTATATTAACAATACTATTCATTGTAGGTCTGGTAATTTTCAAGTTATTAGTGTTGGAAAAACTGTAATGTGGGATAAAAAATGGATTACTTTCCCCGATTTCCTAATGGATTACATAAAATTTATTCTTGGAAAAGAATGGTGGAATGCGAACATTGCAAACCCCATTTCCGAGCAACATCAAATAATTCGTTGGCACAAGGGGATGGTTCATTTTCAGAACCTTCAAATGAGAAATTGCAATGGATTATATGAAGCAAAAGTAAATAGTGCAATGTTGTCCTATCTATTATTAGCATATGATCTATACACAATTGATCATAATTCTGAACTGCAGAAAAGAATCATCTGCAGAATACAAGATAAAAACCAGTTTCAGGGAGCATTATATGAGTTATATATTGCATCATTATTTATTCGGGCTGGTTTTGATATTGATTATTCTGATGATACTGATCATTCACAAAAACATCCTGAATTTGATGCTAAATTTCCTTTAACTGAACAACTGATTGCAATCGAAGCCAAAAGCCGGCATAGAAATGGTTTATTGGGGATGCGGATTGATTCTAATGATCAAATATTTAAACTTGGCATCACTAAATTGATGAATAGAGCTTTTAACAAGACACCTAATAAACCGTTTATCGTTTTTATAGATATTAATTTACCAAATGAGAGAAAACAATACCAAAGTGCAAAAAAGCAATTAATTAAAGAAATTGATAAATCCTATCGCAATAAATCTATCAATGATAAGTTTAACCTGATATTTTTTACTGATCACCATCCCTTTTCCAACTCTGATAATGCGCCGGCTTCTATTTTTTTTAAGAAGCCAATTTACATAGAATCAACCAATTCGAATCATAAAATAGCAGAAATTGATACAGTGAAAACTCGAATACTCAAATCAATTTCTCAATATGGAAACATTCCCAATGCATTCTCAGATTTGGATCCATATGATTAACATAAATATTGTAATCAAATGTCTAAATTATTAAGTTAAATAGCTTCAGTTGAAAAATTTGGAGCATAATTATCTGATATGGTATGTGAAGTGGAGATATTGAGAAAATGTGAAGACAGGTACTCAAATGGAAAATGTTGTTGATCCCAATTCTCAGATATTTGGGATGCCTTCTTGTTTGAGAGTTCCTATTGCGGCTTCAGATGTTGGGGCAATCGAAACTTATGTTAGGGTAGTAAAGGATACTATTATCGCGAGAGATGAGGGACTTCGTCAATGGACGATAGATGATTAGGAATATAGTTAGTTTGAGCAAAGAGTCTTAGGATAATAGGAGAATCAAATGGAAAATACACTTTTATTTATAGTTTTGCAGGCAGTTGTTATTGCTTCTTTAATAGTTAGCATACCATATCTTATTGGCTGGTGGTCTACTGGAGAGAGGTTAATCGGGAAAAAATCCAAAGTCCATTACAGTAGAAAATACAGCAGCGATGCTGAAGTTAAGATCAGGGCTGCTTTACTTGAATTTCTGAGAGACAGGCGTTATTCACTTACTTACAGCGAACCTGAATTATTCATCTTGAAAAAGGAACCTTCGATTTTGCATTATGGTTTATTCTTTGTCATTAGTATCCAGAAAGAGAATAGTGAATTAGAGATTAATATTGATGTTTTCTCAGCGTTTGGTTTACTCCTTTTTCGTCGATTTTCTACGAAATCAGATGTGAGTGCTACGATCAATAGACTGTATCTGAATATTGAGAAATAATTAATGTTAATATCTTACAACCACTGAAAGCACTGAATTGTACTGAAGGAAATATTTTCGGGGTATACGCATGGGTCTGCACTTGCTCTGGATTTCCGATCACCAATCACGATTGTGTCTCACGGTGCAGAACATCCCTACTCTGGAAAAGAATATAGACAAGACCAGGGATGGTCTTGATACAACGACTCACGAATCTCGAGTTTCGAATCCCGATTTTTACCACAGAGGACACAGAGGAAATTGTTGTAACCAGAGCATCCTTGCTCTGG
>JAVCCH010000005.1 GCA_030765535.1 Candidatus Tenebribacter davisii | reverse complement strand
TTTTTATTAACACCTATACGAACATCTTTGCGTTCATCTTCTGGTTTAAATTCTTCCCCAGTATATACGGATTTAAGAAGTAAAGTAATATCTTCACGATACTGTTCTAAACTCTCTGGTAGAGGGATATTACCCTTTTCAATGAGCTCTTTACCTTTCTCAGTAATCTTATCATCATCATCAAGTATATCATTTCGAATAAGTACATTATGCAACTTTTTAGCCTGATCTTTTGTTATGCTTACTTTCACACCAAAAATATCTTTTACGGCCTTGCCTATAAAGAAATCTACTTCAGCTCTAATAGGACGATCTCTTAGAGTTGAAGCAATTTCATTCTGCAAACCATTGGCAAAAGCTTCATAACTCTCGGATGCAATGACCGTTAGTTTATTGATAAGTTGAACTTCATCTCCTACCATTTCAAAATCTAAACGTGCACCATGTTTATTTACACAAAGTCTCATTCCACGGCCTACTTCCTGACGACGTCTGATAGTTGCATCGGAATGTTTGAGAGCACAGATCTGGAAAACATTAGGATTATCCCAACCTTCCTTGAGAGTTGAGTGAGAAAAGATAAAACGAGTAGGTTCTTCGAAACTGAGCAATCTCTCTTTATCTTTCATAATGAGGTCGTAAGCACTGATATCATCTGACTGGGATTCCTCACCTTTCTTTTTGCGACCAGTGTGAGGATCTACCAGTTTATTTTTCTTATCGATAGAAAAATAACCATTGTGAACTTTGGAAGCTTCATCTCGTTTAAGATAGCTCAAGTAATCATCTGGCATGTATCCTTTATGAACTTTAGAGGGATCAGTTTTATGAAGATATTCATTATATTCCTGATGAAAAAGATCAATGAATTGGTCTACACAAAGATTATATTCTTCTTCAAAAATCTGAGCATATTCACCCAGCAGTGGTTCACCAGATTCATCATATTTACGATATTTTTCTACTGAATCGATGAAGAAAAGAGAGAGTACTTTGATTCCTTTTTCGAACAGATGTTTCTCCTTCTCCAGATGTGAAAGAATTGTTTCCCGAATTTGAATACGACGAAAAGCTCTTTCATCTAGATCACCGATAGCTTCGCCAGAAAAAATTTCTATACCTTTCAACACGATCTTGTTGAAATATCCATCTATCTCCTGAATCGTATAGTTCTGGTATTGGGGCATATTACCTGAGAGTTGGTAGAGGTTTGTACCTTTTGACAGTTTCTCTCTAACACGTTTGATACCATTACCACTACGTTTCTCATACTCTATTAAAGCAAGAGGTGGTTTATTAGTACTAATTATGATCTGTTCCAGATAAAGATAACCTGTAGTTCCCGTGCTGCCTTTTAAGTTAATACCTTTCACCTTAATTTTTTTAACAAGTTTCTGATTATAGGCATCAAGAGCATCAAGACGATATACTTTATTATATTCTACTCTGTGTGTAGCAGAATAGCGAACAGTGAAAAGCGGATTGAACTTCTGCATCATTTCCAATGAAACTGTTCCATCTACCGATTGAGGTTCATCGATAATGAGGATAGGATTTGTTTGTGAAATGATTTGAATGGGAGCACGTGTGCCAAATTTATCCTGCTCTTTATGGATGAGAAGTGCATCTTTACCTCTCCTGGCATAGGCTTGCGTATTAATGATCATAACACTGATGCGACCATCTGCTGCAAAAGTTTCAATATCCTGAGGACTGGAAGAATTATAGATAAAAGGGTTGATCTTGTGATTGTAGAGTTCCTGAAAATGTTCTTGAGTTACCTGGAAGGATTTATAAACTCCTTCTCGAATAGCAACACTAGGCACAACGATAATATACTTGCTCCAACCATACTTTTTGTTTAATTCGTACATGGTGCGAATGTAAGTATAAGTTTTTCCTGTTCCAGTTTCCATTTCTATTGTAAGATTATAACCAGATCTACTATTACCTGCTCGAATCAATGCTGAACTTTCCACAATATCATTCTGGTTCTGAACCTGCTTAATATTACCCAAAACTTGACCTTCTGTAACAGCTAAAGGACGGTTCCTGTAACCAATAGTTTCGTAAAGTTCAGTTTCAAACTCGAGCTCACTTTGAACTGCTTTGGCAGCTTTGGCTTTACGGATAATTTCTCGACTACGCTCTAAAGTGAAACGTTTGGTCTCGAGAGTTTGTCCTTCAAAACAATCTACAATTGCTTTTACTGCATCTATTTGAAATTGCTGTTGCTTAAATTGCAGTTTCATAGGAGTATGTTGTTGCTTATGTTGCTGGTCCATTATATTACCTTGAACTCTGTTTCGGGACTTAGTTGCTTAAGAAGTTGCTTCACATTCTCTTTAGTTGTATCATCGGTAAAAGATTTATCCCTGCATACAAGACGCAATGGTTTATATTTGGCAATATCTTTGGTAAAATTTTCGTCCACACCATCATCAAAGCAGGCAAGTAGAGAATTTCCAGCGACCTGAAAAACCTGCTTGTTACTAATACTAAGTTCTTTTATCTCAAGCGAAAGTGGCAAACCCCAATCCAACATAACCTGAGTAAGCAGATCCATTGAAGAACGATTGTCCTTTAAATTATCTGTTAGATAATCCATTTGTTCCTGCTTATAATCCTGTGGACGGTAATAAACATCTTTCATGTTGCTACTATCCAACCGATAAACTCGGAAACCGATATCTAGTTTTGAATTGTTAACATTGAGTTCTGAATTTTCATTTTGAAGCAGAGAGGGTTCCTTTTCTTTTTGCTCTGATAAAATCTTTTTCCCTGCCCTACGAATTCGTTCTTTACCGATTTCACAAATGTTCTTATAGCCAGCTTTATATGCTTCACTATTTTCATCTGTCACTTCGGGGAGTTGAATCATAATAAATTTGAGATTGTTTTTAGTTTTACAATTTAAGCTCATAGTAGCATGTGCAGTAGTAGAAGAACCAGCATAGAAATCAAGTATTGTATCATCGCTACAAGCAAAATATGAAATAAATTTCTCTAGTAAATCAACAGGTTTAGGATTATTGAAACACGTACTTAAATCCAATTTTTCAAGATCATTAAATCCGCTATTAGAAACATTGTCAATAACTGAACTTATTACTTTAACACTTCTTTTTTTTATGAAGTAAGGTACACCTGTCTTTGTAAAGTAAACTTCTTTCCATTCTTGACCTTTATAATCAACAGTTTTTTCTTTAGTATTTATTTTATTGAAGAATTCAATCATCTGATTTTTATAGGGAAATGAAGCACTAAGGATTACATCATCTTTCAGAAAACCATTCTCAAAAATCATCGGTCCATTTTCGATATCTAATTGATTTGTACCTGGATTTATATTATTCGAAAATGAAATATTATCTATTCCCTCGATTCTTAATCCTTTAGGAAATTTAACACTCGCGACTGGATTTTTGGGACTTCTTTTAATTTGTAATCTTTCAACTATATCTGGTAAATTATCTGGATAATTTTGTGCGTATACAGATCTAACTGATTCAGATTTTTTTGCATAAGCAATAATATACTCATGATTTTTAACTATTTTATTAAAACCTTTAGTACTCCCTTTGTTTATCCAAATCAATGATCCTCTATCAAGTGAATTAATTTCACCAAAAATCTCATCACACATTTTTCTTAGATTACTAACTTCTCGATCATCAATGGAGATAAAGATCATACCATCATCGGTGAGAAGGTTACGAGCAAGCTTCAGACGTGGGTACATCATGGAAAGCCAGTCAGAGTGGTAGCGACCACTACTTTCGGAATTGGCTACTAAGCGATTGCCTATTTCGTCACGTTGTCCGCTCTCTACTTCATGCTCGGTTTTATCAACTGCAAAATTATCTTTATACACAAAGTCTTTTCCTGTATTATAAGGTGGATCGATGTAGATCATTTTAATTTTACCAAGATAGCTTTCCTGGAGAATCTTTAGTACTTCCAGGTTGTCACCTTCTATATAAAGATTTTCAGTATTTTCGAAATCCACACTATCTTCTGGAACTGGGCGTAATGTGTTTGTGGTAGGTAAATTGGCTGTGACAATTGCTTCCTTCTTCCCAGGCCATTCCAGACGGTAACGTTCTTTATTACCTTCTATAACTTCATGGTTCAGCTCCTGCTTCAATAAATCGAAATCAATAGCCTTACCCTGATCTGTTTCAGTTATACAATTGGGAAAGAGTTCTGCTACTTTTGTAATGTTTTCATTTA
This sequence comes from Candidatus Tenebribacter davisii, assembly GCA_030765535.1. Classification (GTDB taxonomy): domain Bacteria; phylum Cloacimonadota; class Cloacimonadia; order Cloacimonadales; family TCS61; genus Tenebribacter; species Tenebribacter davisii. The sequence goes on along the minus strand of JAVCCH010000005.1, from coordinate 1,322 downwards.
CAATGTCAGGTGTTTTTAAGTCTAATTTATCGATCATGTGAGCTCCTTGGAATTTGTACTATTTTTCTTATTTTCTTCTAATTCTTTTGCATACTTTGAAAATTCTAAAGCATAATCAAGAGTTAATTTAATCTGTTCTTTACCGGATAATTGTTCTGAAATCTCATTTAGAGCTAATGATTCTAAGTAAATTAATATGGTATTAAAAGCCAACAATTCATCTTTTGTAATTTTTTCGAGCATTTCTTCATCAATGACTTTATTAAAAATGCTATAAATGGTTTTCTTTTCTGCTTCATCGAGCCAATATCTTACTTTACCGGTTTCAAAACCGTCAAATATTAAATATGTCAGTCTTCCTTGAAAGGCATAATATGAAAAGAAGATTGACCATAATTTTGTACCAATAAATGGTCGAGTTCTTTGAGCTTGACTAAGAAGATCTGAAATAGATTCCAGATATTTTAAAAAGTCAAAAGAATCCTTGAAATCGGAAATCATTGAACCAGTGGTAGTTGGAAGTTTGATAATTTCGTCTTTAGTTAAAATAGTATAAAAAGTATTAATGGTTTTATTAAAAGATTCTCTAACAGACATCATTTTTGACCAAAGTAAATCTAAGCATTCTATTTTCTTTTGATTTGCACTTAATATTAAATCAGTACTAGTATTTGTTAGATTACTAATTAGTTGATTACTTTTATCTAATTCAGACCGGATTCCTTCAACTTTTATCTCTTGTTTTGTTTTCCATTTGCTTAGAATTAATTCTCTAAGCAAGATTGCAATAAAAGTAACTATAGCAGTCAGAACTACTGTAATACCGCCAAATACTTTTATTAATGTCCAGGTGTTAAGTGTTTCAAATAATTCTGCCATATATTACCCCTTAATCATTAATCAATTTCTGCATGAAAGTAAAATGGTAAAAGAGGAAGAAGAGCTTTGTCTTCATCATCTAGTTTATCAAAGATATTTTTGAAAGTTTGTTCGAACATATTATTTTCCTTATAGTTAATTATTGTGATCGACCGATGTACTCTACATAAATCAAAAATACTTATGATTTCGTTTGCTCGTACCTCACAAGCCGAAATATATGTGTTTGCTGAGTTAAGATGAAAGATCAGCAGAACAAATCTTATCGATGAATCGTTTTCTTCAAAATACGATTCGTAACCGTGAAGAAAAATGGAAAGTTGTAGAAATGTGTCAAGAAGATTAGAAAAGAAAAGCTTGATCGTTTTGCCTAGAACAGCAAGAAAAAATTGAAATCGTTTTCTTCGAAAGCCGATTCTTAGCAAAGCCGACAAGTAAGTATT
>JAVCCH010000157.1 GCA_030765535.1 Candidatus Tenebribacter davisii | reverse complement strand
TTGTAATACTCTTGTGAAGAAAACCTGAATATTTTTAGAAAATCTATATCTGAATCTTCCAGGTAAAACCATTGAGTCTTTATCCAATTCCCTGCCATAACCGCATCTATACCATTATTTTCAAAATTAATATCGTAAGTAGTATTATAAAAATTTACACCCGGGATACTTGAATCTCCACCATCTCCAGTATCTCCAAAATGAGGAACAAGCTGTGGTTTGTTCGGAGCTTGAGTGTCAACACCAAGACTTTCTTCTCCGGTACATCCCAGTAAGATCAGGAATATAATAAGCATAAAAAAAGTTGTCTTCATTTTGAACTCCTTGCTAGAAATTAACTCTCAATCCAACACGATTAGTACTAGCTAAATTATTTGTAAGAAATGCGTAATCAAGTGAAACATTTTTATATATTATGGTAAGGCCAGTAGTGAAGTTCGTATCGTAATATCCCAAACGAACTTCAATTAGATCACTATATTTATACTCCAAGCCAAAATGATGTATTGTGCTATAAATGTAATTAACATCATGTGATAAAGTAAGTGTAGAATTAATTGCCGGTATCGGCTGGATAATAGCCATCCCAAGCTTACTGTTCATTAGAACTTCATCCTTATGATCTGAATCATCATCTACTACATCCCAGGTAATATCACTTCCGCCAATATCCTGGAAATTAACACCAAAAGTGAAATCTCCCAACCAATCTCTTTCAAACAAGACTGAAAGACTTGTCCTGGTCAAAAATGAAAAATCGAATCCAGTTCCATTTCCAATATTATCATCAATTTTACGCTTTATGTATTTGATGTTTCCGCCAAAATACATTTCAAATGGAACATCGAAGAATAACCAGCCTAGATTTATATCATAATGAATATGTTTGGAGAATGCAAATTGAAAAAGGTCATCGGTGCTTGTCATTTCACCATCTGGTATTCCGGTAAGATTGTACTCATAATAAGCAGATCGAAAACTGGGATTTCCCACTAACTGTTCTTCTAAAAAAATATGGATATCATCGATTGCCAAGCGAGTCCAGTTAAAACCAATAGTTACTTCATTAGGAAGTGGTTGGCAGAAAGTGAAATTGTCATAAGTTGCAAGGCCGTTATATAAAAATGCTCTCATAACACCAATTTCAGTATTACGTAATTGTGCTATACCTGCAGCGTTCCAATAGATCGCTGATCCATCATTTGCAATTGCAGTAAATGCCTTTCCCATCCCGGATGAACGAACACCGGAACCTATTACCATAAATTCGCCGGCATATCTTCCAGCAAATAGTGAAGCCGAAAGAAATAAAACAGTTAACAATATAATTAATTTTTTCATAATAAATACCTACTTCAGGATAGCCATTTTTCCAGTTTTTTCAATTTTCTTATTACCTTTTGTTGCAGTAATTCGATAAAAATATACTCCATTTGCTAAAAAATATCCATCTTTATCTCGGCAATCCCAGCCAAGTATATCGCGTGGATACTCATGATATCCTACCGAAGAGGGGATATTATTGAATGTTTTTACCAACCTACCGCTCACGGTATAAATTTTTATATTAACTTTGTCAGCATCATCAGTTAGTACATAAGTAAATCTGGTTCTGCCTGAATTTTCAGGATAGTAGGTTGCTGTTTTAACCGGATTCGGATAGTTTGCAAAATTTATTATATCAAATTCATTATTTACGATAAATTCAATTTCTAATTCTTCAGCATTTCCATTTACATCATGACATTCTAAATTTATGTAATAAGTTCCTTTTTCCAGGTTATTCAGTTGATATTTAAGAGGGATTTGATTAATACTTCCGGGTGTAATAGTTAATGAATATTCATCTCTCCCGATTTCAGTTACATTCAAACCATCTAACATATAAAGAATAATATCATTTTCAAAGACATCAATACCATTGGCATCCATTAAGATAAATGAAATTACTCCATCTTTAGAAATATAACCGCCATGAGTAAATTGCTGTCCTGGACTAGAAGATAAAGTTTGTGTATATTCCTGACCTTCAATATTTGCTTCAATATATGGAGTCTCATAATCTCTATTTTGTAATATGGAGTAAGTTCCAATTCGATCCACTTCATAAGTAACTGTATTTGCTACTGAATCTATTAATCCACCATATTTAATCCATTTGTTGAATTTATTTTCCCATCTGTAGATATTGAAATCACCTTCAGCTTCCATAGTCTGTGTAAGAGTGTCAGCCGGGTTATAACTGAATGTTAGTGTAATGGATTTGTTGATTTGGAAATGACCAATGGAATCTGCCAGACATGATTCATCAAGTGTTCCAATTTCATAGCAGAATGAGCTAGGTTGATTTAATGGAAGGATTTCCTTAATATCCGGTTGATCAATTGGATTTTCTGTATTAACTGAATTAATGTAGAAGATAGATGGCTCAGAGAGAAAATCTTGCGGGAATTCACATAGCAGATTATTATCAAGACTAGTGGCAGAAAATGCTGCCCCCGAGTTTCCTACTTCAAACATATTTATCGAATAACTATCAGAAAATATAAAATTATTAAAGATATTGATTTCTGAAAAAGACTTTTCATTTTCATTTACGATAGCTTTGAATACAATTTCTTTATCATGAAAAATTGGAATTGGAATATATTCCCATCTATTTTCCAGAACATTAAGAGGTTCGATTCGCATAGTTGTTAATAACGATATTTGTACTGGATCATATTGATAATGATATGAATATAATCGCAGATTGCAGGAACCAGCTACAGTAGAACCTGAGTTCCGGAGTAATACTTTTACTGCCGGTGCATTTTCATGTTCAGTCAACTCAAAATGTTCCATCACAAGATCCGGTCCAGCAACTGTTATATGGTCTTTATCTGTGATAGTAGAATCACCAATAGTATCAAATATTTTAAAATGGAAATAGACCACATCTCCAGCTGAATAAGCGGGAAGCGGATTTTCTAATTCGTAGGTATGATCATCAATATTTATCATTTCTATAGTTGATGAATCGCTCTCTAAAACAAAATAAATGTCAGCTAAACCATTTTCATCAAAAAAATCAGCGCGAATATTTATCGGATCTCCATCTTCAGGTGGGTCTGGTATGATCTCCAGGTTTACCATAGCAGATTGACCAACTGCAAAATTTGTTATACCAGTCACTTCTCCATCATCTCCATAAGCAAATAATTTAACATACCTGGAATATATTGGATCTCCGTTTTCCGGTACTATAAAATCTGATACTTTCAGTGTATCGTTTACTACTGGTAATTCAATTGGATAATACTGATCAAGAGGAAGTTGAGAATCATCTTCATCAAAGACCACGAATTTTCCATCGCTTATTTGAGCTCCGACGGATGAACTCATTTGCAGGGTATCACCTTCTGTAAGATTATATTTATTCAGATCAACCTGTTTTTGGTCATATGGTAATACAAGTTCTATCATGGGATCACCTAAAAGAGCACAACCATGTATTAATGCAACTCCAACTCCTGAAAAATTATAAGCAGCGAAGAATTTGGCTTTTTCAAAATTTGTAATATCACCTATTGTGGGAATATGTTTATCAAAGATAGCTTCTGTAAGATATCTACTGACAGAAACATCAGCATTGAGATAACCATAACCCGTAAAACCAAAATGTCCAATTGCTCCGCGATTTGGCCGCAAAATCAATTCTTCTCCAAGGCAATTACTTTGGGCGGAATTAAATGCAGATCCATAACAAGATAAACTTGCAACAAGCGGGAAATTATCATTATTAAAGGTTGCAATATCTGCGATGTTCAGAAGGTTATAATCTGCCCAAATATGGCCTCCGCCGTGACCCATAAATTGGAGATAGATAGTTCCATCGTTAATATTACTGATAAGGTCAGTTGTATTTCCGGAATAGGAATCGGGCAGACCGGTAGTATTACAATAAACACGGCTCACCTTGAAATCATCAGGGATCCATAGTGAGCGAATATATTCTGATTGATTGGCAAAAACAGCTCCCTCACCAGGGTTTCCACCGGCTGCAAGAGTAACATGACTGTGCCAGAGATCTTGATAATTTGGCTGATCAATATATTGAATTGTTTTATCTACAATATCTGATATCTGATTTTCTTTCCAAATATTTATTCTGCCGATCGCAACATCTGGAACCAGATCATCACCAACTATACATCCAAGCCAATTATCACTGGCAATAGCTCCCCAATATTCTACCCAAACATTTTTAAAAGGGATTAGGTTAAATTCACGACTTGGACTGCTATCTCTCTCATCTGTAATGCCATCTCCTAAAAAAAGAACATGGGTAATACCTGATCCACTCCAATTATTGTATGCATATTGAATAAAATCCTTAATTGCCTGTGCAGAACGGATACCATAATTAAATTCATCAAAGATATCCTGAAGACTTATTATTTTAACAATTTTTCCCTGCTCTTCCCATTTCTGTTTGAATTGCAGTAAAGACTCATTTTCAATAAAATCAGTTTTTGTTATTACTAGATATTTAGCAAAATTTGTTTGTGATCTTAAATTCGACGGCATGTTAGGAAGAATTTTCAGTGGTAATTTCTTCAATTCTTCTGTAACAGCATAATATTTTGTATTACGATTAATGACACTATCTTGAAAAGAAATTTTAAAGGGAGGTGCTCCATTTCCCAGGAATGATTTCACATGCACATTTTCTATTATGCTTGTTCCAGGTTTATATACAGAGACTTGGTCGCTGGAGAAATTTTCTAATTCAAATTGGAATAATCCTAATGGTTTATCTTGAGGTTCAGAAAATTCCATTTTATCTGAATCTGTTTTGTATTCACGCCAGTAATCGATATCAAAATAATCAAGCAGTACCTGCTGATTTTCTATCCCCGGAATTCCAGGGAGATTTATATACATATTGTTTTCACCATGAAATAAAAGACTATTCATGAGTGGCTCATCATAATTATTGAACATTTGCTCAGTTTGTCCATTCCATTCATTTTGATCGATTTGTGATGAATTGATATTGATAAGTGCTGAATGGTTGATCTGGGAATAATTGTGTTTATTAAATGTTGCACTATATAGGCAAATTTGGGCAGTATATCTCTTCGATGGACGCTGGTCAGGATATTGCAGCTCAAATGGATATATTTCTAAAGATGGGGAGTTTATTCTATGCCAAAACCAGATATCTTCACGATAATAATTTGGATTGTTCCAAAGATATTGTGCACCAAGAAGATTCTTGAAGTTTTGCTCTTCAAAATGAATAGTTTGCTGATATGATTCCGGTATGATGAATTGACCTGAATTAATATTTCCCAAGCCACCATTTTCAACAGCCATTCTGCTTCCCGGATGATCCATCAGTCTTAAAAAATAAGAACTTTCTGAAGTATAATCATCATAGTAATGATCTTCTCCATAATGAATATCACCATAGAATTCAAAAAAATCACCCGGATCAAAAGAGCCGTCTTCAGCTCCAACAAAATGTATTGGCACAGGATTTCCCATACAGCTTAATTCTAAATTTCGAGGATCGATCTCATCCCAATCAAATGCCATTTCATAATCAAGAGGAAAATCTAATCCCGCAAGAGTTTCCATTAAATAATCATAAGTTACTTTATATATTCCTTTTTCCCCAACAATAAGTCTTAGCTCATTTACTTCTTCACCTTGTCTAGGAGGATTATATCCTGATTTCTGTTTTTCCTTACGCCATTTTTTTGAAAAATCATTATTGAGGAAAAAGGTGTTACCTACTTCATCTATATAATTCTCGCTTTGAGAGATACTTCTGTTCTTATCTCCCAATATCTTAATACGAAAAGTCAATTCTTCTGTTAGGATTAATTCATTACCTTTTGCCTTATATTGGAAAGGATGAATATTAAATCCCATAAAGTATCTGTCGCCTAGATAAGCTGGAGATCCTTTTTCAATTATCTTAGCCGGGTAGATGACAGGCGAATTATAGATCTCTTTATTCATATAAAATTCGTAAGTTACCGAAGTTTCAGATGGGATCATTTTATCGGTTGGGTATACTTTGAAGTTTGAAATTATTTTTTGCTTTTTATCAATAATTTGGAAGGAAGCATTCCCATCAATTGGTAAACCAATGATCTCAGTAAAGAAAGGTAACAATGGATATCCTCCTTCAACTGGATAAGAGGCATCTGAACAGATTATTTTATTTAAATTACCAAATTTAGTTGAAACAATTTCTTTATCATAGTCTGGAAGTATAAACTTAACTACCAGTTCATTTTCATTTTGGCTTATAACTTCAAAATTTTCAGCAAAAACCAAACTAGAAAGAACGATCAATAAAATTATTGATAATAATTTTTGCACATTAACTCCTAATAACATGATTAAATTTAAAGAATTTAGAATTACAAATAATAACTCTGTTTATAATAAAAGTAAATATTGAAAAATTAATAACAAACTGTAGCATAAATCCCAATTTTATTTGGTAATGTCAACATAAAATTCTGTTTCAATTTTAAACACTTTCTAAAATCAATTTGAATAAAACTTGAGCAGATTTTTTTCTTATATTTTCACGATTTCCTGATAGAGACAATTTTCTATTTATGATCTTGTTATTGATGAATATTGCAATAAATACAGTTCCAACCGGTTTTTCTTTGGTACCTCCTGAAGGTCCTGCTATTCCTGTTATAGAAGCTGAAATATCTGTATCAAACAGTGTCTTTGCACCGTTAACCATCTCTATGGCAGTTTCTTTCGATACAGCTCCAAATTTATTAAGTGTTTCATCCTTAACTTTAAGAACATTATGTTTAGCTTCATTGGAGTAACTTACAACTCCACCAACAAAATATTCAGATGCACCAGAATAAGATGTAATTATTTCCTGTATCATTCCACCTGTACAAGATTCTGCAAGAGAAAGGGTGAGTTTTTTGTATAACAATTTCTCATGTAATTTCTGTGATACATTAAGAAGATCATTATCAAGATCATTTTCTAATTCTATTGGTTTAGGTCTCCAAGATCTGAATTTACCATGTTGAATTCGTTGAGATGGTTGTTTCTGCTCTGTTGCAATTTGCTCTCTTATCTCTCGTTGTTCTTTTTTTGGCTTGCTTTCTACAATTTTTATCTTGTAATCTTTATATTCAACAAAATCTCCGATCTTTACCATTGTATGTTTAAGTGTATTGGTTTCGCTGTTTACTTTTACGAGACCATCTTTAATGAATCCGCGGATATCGCTATAATAATCACAAACTCCGGCAGCCTTAAGAAGTTTGAATAATTCTATCTCATCATCTTTGTTTATATAAAAATCCATCAATAAGCCTTCGCGAATATAACACGTTTATTACTTTTTTTACCACAACAAATACATTTTCCATTTTCTTCTGTTTCATCAAAAGGGATACAACGGATAGTAACTTTTAGATCATCTTTGATCTTTTCTTCACACTCAGCACTACCGCACCAATGACTTTTAGCAAAGCCGCCATGAATTTCAGGATTATTTTTATTCTCAGGTGTGAAGAATTTATAAAATGCATCTTTATCATCTATATTTATTGTGTTTTCATCACGGAATTTTAATGCTTTAGTAAAAATGTTATGTTGAATATCATCAAGAATATCTGTAAGATCATTTACAAAGTTGTCTACATTCATTCCGGTCTTATCTTTTGCGTCCTTATCTCTTCTACCCATAAATACAGAGTTATTTTCAATGTCACGAGGTCCGATCTCAAGTCGGATTGGAACACCTTTTTTTATCCAATCCCATAGTTTCTCACCACCACGCATATCTCGATCATCTATTTTATAGCGAATTTTTTCTTCATTATATCTCAATTTTTTTAGTTTCACAATAAGTTTATCAATGAAGTTCATAACATTAGTTTGTTCTTCCTCATTTCTATAAATTGGAATCATTACAATATGTGAAGGTGCTATTTTGGGAGGGAGTACCAGTCCGTCATCATCACTGTGCGCCATAATGAGAGCTCCAATAAGTCTTGTAGAAACTCCCCATGATGTAGTCCAGGCGTATTCTTCTCTTCCTTCTTTATTCTGGAATTTTATGTTTGATGCTTTAGAAAAATTTAATCCTAAGAAATGAGAAGTCCCGGATTGAAGAGCTTTTTTATCCTGCATCATTGCTTCAATTGAGAAGGTATTCAAAGCACCCGGGAATCTTTCAGATGCTGTTTTTTCACCTTTAATTACTGGCATGGCAAGAAAATTTTCGGCAAAGTCAGCATAAATTCCTAACATTTTGGATGTTTCTTCTAATGCCTCTTTTTTTGATGCATGGGCAGTGTGACCTTCTTGCCATAAAAATTCAGTTGTACGCAAGAATAAGCGAGTTCTCATTTCCCATCTAACTACATTTGCCCATTGATTTATAAGCAAGGGAAGATCACGGTAAGAATTTATCCATTTACTGAATGATGCTCCTATTATAGTTTCACTGGTTGGACGCACAATGAGTTCTTCAGTTAATTTTCCAGCTGGCTGCAGTCCGCCTTTTTTATCATCTTCCAGACGAGTATGTGTTACTACCGCACATTCTTTAGCAAATCCCTCTACATGTTTAGCTTCTTTTTCAAAAAAACTTTTTGGAATAAAGAGTGGAAAATATGCATTTTCATGTCCGGTGTCTTTGAACATTATATCCAAATTCTTTTGGATATTCTCCCAAATTGTATATCCCCATGGTTTGATAACCATGCATCCGCGAACATCGCTGTTCTCTGCCATATCAGCAGCTTTTACAACTTCCTGATACCAGCCTGGATAATCTTGATCTCTTCTTGGATTAATCGCTGTTTTTTTTTGCTTAGCCATTTAAAAATATATCTCCCAATTATTTGATAGAATTTATTTTTCTATCTATGCTTATTCTCATGTTCAACATTGACTTTCTAATCTTTAAACTATAGTATCCTTGTCAAATCAAAAAAGTGTACAATTTGAACAACCTTGACACTTAAGCTGGTTTTCAACATATGGAAATTAGTTATAATAGATAAAATATAAGGTTCAAAATTGAACCAATCAGGAATTTATGAATAAATATGATGTAATTGTTGTTGGAGCAGGACATGCTGGAATTGAAGCTGCACTTGCTGCTGCCAGAATGGGAGCAAATACACTTATTCTCGTGATAAAAATTGAGACAATTGGACGAATGAGTTGTAACCCATCTTTGGGCGGACCAGCAAAAGGGCATCTTGCCAGGGAGATTGATGCTTTAGGTGGTGAACTTGCCAGAGTTGCAGATCTAACAGGTATTCAATTCAGAATGTTGAACAGAAAAAAAGGACCTGCCGTTTGGGCTCCAAGATCACAAAATGACCGAAGATTGTATTCGCGTATAATGCAGCAATCATTAGAAGATCAAGATAACTTGGATATAGTTGAATCAATGATAGATGAAATAATCTTAGAAAGTGATAATAAAACTGTAAAAGGAGTACGAACAAATCTGGGGGAAGAATATTATGCCCCAAAAGTTATTTTGGCAAATGGTACTTTTTTAAAAGGGATTATTCATGTTGGCAGTGTAAATATCAGTGCCGGTAGATCAGGTGAACCTGCTTCAGATAAATTATCTGCTTCACTTACTAAAATTGGTTTGAAATTAGCCAGGTTCAAAACAGGAACTCCTCCCAGAGTCGATTTAAGAACTGTTGACATGGATCAAGTTGAAGAACAACCAGGTGATGATAATCCACAAGGATTCTCATATTACAGAGATATAAAAATAAGAAACGATGTTAGCTGCTATCTTACTTTTACAAATCTTGAAACACATAAAATTATCAATTCAAATCTACATAGATCTTCACTTTACGGTGGATTTATTAATGGAATAGGACCGAGATATTGTCCCTCAATTGAAGATAAGGTCGTGAAATTTTCTGGTAAAGACAGGCATCACGTTTTCATTGAACCGGAAGGAGCAGATACTTTTGAAGCCTATGTAAATGGAACTTCTAACAGTTTACCTCCTGAAATTCAAAAAGAGATGATCCACTCTATTTCAGGTTTGCAGAATGCTTCTATAATACGTTATGGTTACGCTATCGAATATGATTATGTAATTCCTGATGAAATAAAAGCTACAATGGAAACAAAAATTATATCAGGTTTGTATCTGGCGGGACAAATTAACGGAACTTCCGGTTATGAAGAAGCCGCTGCCCAAGGGCTTGCAGCAGGCATTAATGCGGTTTTATCTTTGGACGGTAAAGACTCTTTGATATTTGATAGATCACAATCTTATGTTGGTGTTTTACTGGATGATCTGGTGACAAAAGGAACCAATGAACCATATCGTCTTTTTACTTCCAGGGCTGAATACAGATTATACCTGCGACAGGATAATGCTGATGAACGCTTAATGCCAATCGGGTATAAATTGGGGTTGGTGGATGATGTTCGCTGGCAGCAATTTCTAACGATGAAGAAAATATTTAATAGAGAATTGAATTTTTTGAAAACGCATACTTCTAACAAACATCCAATACTTAAAGAACCAATGAGGTATGAGAAGATCCTTAAGCGTCCTGAACTATCATTTTCTGATCTCTCGGAATTCGGTTACGAAATTCCGGAAGATGTTACTCCTGATATTCAAAATAGAATTACTTTAAACATTAAATATGAAGGATACATTAACCGGCAAATGGCAGAAATAGATAAATTTGAGAAAATGGAACATACTGAAATCCCCCAGGGTATTGATTATATGAAGATAGAATCAATTGCTTATGAGGCAAGAGAGAAGTTAAATAAGATTAAACCAACTTCTTTAGGTCAGGCTTCCAGGATCCCTGGTGTAAACCATATTGACGTAACTTCACTTCTGGTATATATGAAAAAAAGTAAAAATAGGAAGGATAATAAATGAAAAAAATTGGATTTTTGATATTTTCAATATTGATCATGTGCAGTTGTACCACAAATAATCAAATTTACAAACAACAAACTCAAGATCGTTATGAAATAGCACCACTTCCAAAATGGGTTTATACAACACCTGAGAATTTTGTAGTTGGAATTTCGCAAAAAAGTATGAATTCAGATGAAATGAAAGAAGCTGCGAAACAAAATGCAGCTGTAATGAAAAGTCGAAATCAGGCCTCCTACACGATAGATAAATATGCTTCCACTTCCAGTGATCACACTCTTAAATCTAACGCTACTGAATTTAAATTGAATGTAAGTTCATCTCCACAAGTTACAGAGCAAATTTACAACTCACTTGTACTAGTGGATTCTGTTGAAGTACTTGGTTATTTTATCGGATTATTTTCTGCAACAAAGGGTGAATTAAATACTTCTTTTAAAAGTACTACTATCATGAAAATTCCAAAACTTTTTGAAAACAATAAATTAGAGGTTAAAGCGAATAAAGTGATCTGTTACAAAACAGTGAGATCATCTTCACTAGTGTTAGCCTGGAATAATGCAGCCGAAGAAGCTAGATATGAAATTGCAAACTATCTTGAGAAAAAAGTTCAGTCAGCAATTATAAATACAGATGAAATCACAGAAAAACGAATTGCTTTAGAAACATCCGAAAAACTTTCAAAAATGAAATTAATGAAAAGTTATATAACAACAGAATTAATAGATAATTTAAGATTATTCAAAGTCTATCATGAGATGGAAATTTCAAAATAGTTATGTTAAGAAAGAAATTAAAGAATAGGTAAAAATGAAAGCAATTGCAGTTATTCCCGCCAGATTTGACTCAACCCGTTTCCCGGGAAAACCTTTAGCAAAATTGGGAAATAAGTACATAATCCAGCGTGTGTATGAACAGACAAAAAGTAGCGGATTATTTGCAGAAGTTATTGTTGGAACAGAAGATCAAAGGATCTTTGAAGCGGTTGCAGAGTTTGGAGGTAAAGTAACCTTAACCAGTAAAAAACATCGGAGTGGAACAGATCGAGTCGCCGAGGTGTGTAAGAAATTGCCGTGCTGTAGTGATGCAGAGGTAATTGTGAATGTACAGGGTGACGAGCCATTCATTACTGAAGAACCGCTTAATGAATTGATAAAAGTATTTACAGATCCTTCTGTTCAAGTCGCATCACTCATGCATAAAATTACACAAGATATTACTGATCCTAATACAGTAAAAGTTGTATGTGATAAAAATAATAATGCACTCTATTTTTCTCGTTTGCCAATTCCATATCCCCGTTCATCAGAAACTGATTATTTTAAACATGTTGGAGTTTATGCTTTCCGCAGAAAAATACTTCTTGAATTTGTGGAATTACCTGTGAGTAAACTGGAAAGGATAGAAAAGCTTGAACAACTAAGATTTTTAGAAAATGGCTATCAAATAAGAATGGTTTTAACAGATTACAAAGGAATTGGAATTGATACTCCACAAGATTTGAAAAAAGCTGAAAATTTATTAAGAACGATTAAATAACAAAATATTAACAAAAAAATTTGTCTTTCTGAAGATTTCAAAAGTTGTTCTTACGAAGAATCTACAAATTTATTTGCTATAAAAAAAATCCCCCACAAAGTAATCTCAGTGGGGGATTTTGATTAATTCATTCACTATTTAACAAGTAACATTTTCATGATCCTGGAATAATATTTGGTTTTTAATTTATACAGGTAAACTCCAGAAGCATGATCCTGAGCATTCCAAACATAATGATGCCGTCCTGTCTCAAATTCTTCAGTTACAAGAAGTTGACCCTTAATATTGTAAATTGTTAAAATTCCGGTTTCATTCTCTTTTATATCAAATGATATGAGTGTACTGGGATTAAAGGGATTAGGATAATTCTGAGATAATTCAGTTGTAAGAGGTATTGCCGGTATGTTATTACCCCCACCAGGAATAGTTAAAGAAACCGGTCCAAAACTCTCAGTTTCACCTGAACCACTGATACTTTCTAACCAGTACCAATATGTGAAGCCTGCACAAACTTCATCTTCATCTGTAAAAGAATAGAAGGAAGGTTCACTGGTTGTTCCATTTCCAGGGATCATTTCAGAATTTATTTTGGAAGCCTGACCAAAGTTGCCTGAATAAGATCGATATACATTCCAACCAATATTATCGGATTCCGACTGTGTTACCCAATTAATTTTTGGAGAGTTACTAATATAAGCTGCTGTGAAAGAGGAGAGGGTAACCGGTAGAGGATCATCACGAGTAAGAATGATCTCTGTAGAAGCATTTCTATCTGTTAATGTTAAATTGAAAGTGATATGATTTGGTGTTTCTATATTAACGTTATTTGGAACTTCCCAATTGTAACCATTAAGCCAGTGTACTTGGTCTAAACCAGTAAGACCAGTGAATTCTAAATCAAAAGCTAAATTCACATCTGAGATGGTTCCGATTATATCAACAGCATAAGAAATTATTACATTATCGGGATATGCAACTGGAACTGAACCCTGTACTTCATCTGTTACAGTTACATTAACTGTAATTGGGAGAGTATCAGCTGGATCTATTGAAACGTTGGGATCTACCGAATTACCGTCAATATTTGTTAATGGCATATCTACTACAGCAGGACCTGAAGTGTTACCAGAATTATCTCCTGAACCACTGGAACTGTTATCATTAACAACTAATGTTACAGGAATTGTAACAGTTGCTTCATCCGGATCATTTGATGAAATTACTATGTTTGCATTATATGTACCTGCAGAAAGACCGGAAGAATCAAACGTTAAAGTTAAATTATCAGAAAAACTCTGACCCAAAGAACCATTGTCTTGACCTATTGTGAGCCAACTCACAGTATCATAAATTCTAAATACAGCATCTGAAACATCATTTGTAGTTGATTCTGAAGGATCGCTAACACGAACCAAACATTGCTCAGAAATACTTCCTGCGATTGTCCATTCATAAGTTCCATCGTTTGGTGTAGAAGCAATAATATCTGAATAAGTAGATCCATTATTTGTAGAAAGTTCCAGTTTTACGTTGGCAAGAGCGGTACCTGAATGATCCCAAGTAATGTTATGAGAAGTTCCATTTGCCCATACTTCACTTCCATTTGGAGATGTAATTTCCAGAACAGGTAAATTTGGAGTGTAATTGACTACTATACACGGTACATTGGTTTGGTTCCAGCCATCAACTTCAAGGTAGTATGTAGGGTCAGAATCGCGACTTGAAAGCCCAATTGCAAACCAGTCATTGCTTAATTTATTAAATAAATCTGTATTTGCTCCACCACCTAAAACCAAACTCTTCAATCCCGTAGCATAACTACTTGCTTCATTTTGATAATTATAATAATCTGTGTCTTCTTCTGCTATAACATCTGCATAAAGTGTGGATGCAGAAGTTGTAACTGGATCATTGGAAACCGGAGTAGTACTCCAATAAGGATAATTGGTATCATTAACATAAAAGTTAAATACAATTGAATTTATTGCTGCATCATCAGGGATGGGAGAAACATCAAACATTATCCAACCAGATTCACCTCCACCATAAGCACGAGCTTCACTATTGTCAGTTTTGGTTGATGAAGTGGTTGAACCACTCCAATAATCAGAGCTAGTGGGATAACAAGTAGCTGAGGCTCTTCCGATTGCTGGGATTAAGATATTTTTTTTATTTTCAAATTCTTTTAAAATATTTCTTTCTTCATACGTTATTGTTAAAGCTCTAGCAATTTTCTCTTTGATTTCATAAGCTTTATACTTAAGATTTGAGCTTGTTGATCGGGTATTATTTTCAATCACCAAACTATAATTCAATGTTGAACCACTTTCTCCATCATTTGTTATTGTTAGTGTTTGTTGTTCAGTTTGGTTTAAACCAAGTGTCTCAGAAAGAGTAGTTGGATTTACGGTAATGTTTGGGACTAGAGGTATTACATCAACTGTAGATGAATAACGGAAGTAATTCTGTTTAGTGATTGTAACAAGTATAGTTCCAGAAGATTGAGCAGGAATTGTAATGTCTACAGGAGAACCTGTTCCATCTGCTGTACCAATGATTTCATTATTTACTGTTAAGGCAATAAAAGAACCATTATTTGCAGTTACAGAAAATGAGGTTACTCCAGAAAGGATTGTTGCAGCATGTGTTACTGTAAGATTTTGCGGAATTTCTGAATAAACAGTACTAAAAGCATCACCGTGATGATGGAAAAGTCTGTAAGTGATCTGTTTTTCGCTAGGATTAGACGGCCAGCTTGATGCTTGCAAATAATATTTTGCTGATGCATTGCCAAAACAAGGCAAGATGTTAACATTGCCTGCTGCACCATATCCCGGATCAAAATCGGGCCACATATAATCATAAAGACCCCAAACGTATACATCATTTACAAAAGAGTAAGAAACTTGTGATGCTGCTATAAGTCCTAATGCACCATACTCCATACGGTGAAAAGCTTCAGTAAATACTTCACTACCATAATCAAATCGTCCAGTAAGGCAATTGATAGACATCACGAAGACAGGATCATTATTCCCAATTCCGGAAAGGTTAGAACTTGTATATGATGGTTCACCCCAACCCAGCTCATAACCATGATCACGATGTTGTAACATAAAAGTACCACTATTAATGGCATTATTAACATCAGTGGCGTCTCCGCCTGTAAAACCACCTAATTCTTGAGGGGTGGCAGGTAAATAACCAAGTCCATTAGGACCAAAATAATTCATAACTGTGGTAGTGTTTGTAGCGGTTGACCAAGGTCCTGAATTGTAATTGTTGGCAGGACTACCTAATGCATTAATTCTTACTGTTTGTTTACCAAGAGTATTATTCCAGAATCCACCAACTACTTCCGAACAAACCTGAAACCATCTATCGTCTTGCCAGCCAAGAGCAGTAATTGGCTTATCATAAAAATCTGCATCTATGGGTGGTTGATTTTCATAATCAATAAATTTTGTAATCATGTTTTCCAGATGAGTGCTATTCTGAGCAGTCATTCTAGCAAAGGCAATTTCAGGGAGATCATCTCCGTCCACATCGGCAAATACATTGTCAGAAATATAGGTTCCGCTATATGGATGCGCAAAATTTGCAGAAGACATCACAGTGTTGCCGCTTGATCCATAATCACCTAAAAGTAGAACTGCAATCGGTGGAGTACCCCAGCTATTATAAGCGTTATTCACGTAAGTCTCAATTGCACTTGTAGTATTCCCTCCAACTTGTGTTACAGTTTGGATCATCGTAGAAATACCCTGTTGTTGACGAAAATCTTTGATAGTGTTTGCCCAAGTAATAAAAGTAGCATCATCAGGGCAGATAATCAAATATTCTGCACCATCTCGGGTTATATCTCTTGAATTATAATCGATCTCAGGAAGTATTGAGGAGTTAAGAATTGCATCTTTGATGATCGGATCCCACCAGCGGCTTCGCAGTCTGTCTTCTCCAAAATGGCCAGTTCCACCTGAGTAAGTAATTTCCATCTCTACATCTCGGTAAACCAGAAGTTCTTTTGTAACCGGATTATATTGGAAAGGTGTAATACCCAGCATTACAACATCAACACCACGTAGCTTTGTAGGTTCGGAAAGTTGGATAAAATTTTCAGGATAGTTAGCATTTCTGGTATAAATTTCATTATTTTTATTGTATTCCAAAGGTCCGTCTTCAGTATCGAGCGGAATGCGTGGAGCAGGAGCTATTTCAATGTTAGAATATTTTTCAATTCGGTAGTTGATTATATTCAGGTTTGCCTTTGCACCTTGTGGAATAGCAATATAACTTCCGCTTCCAGGTAAATTCGGCATTCCTTCATCGTTAGGCAAGAAAACTCCCGGCAAATGAATATTAGTTAGATTTTCATTATCGATCATAACTTCTTCAAAACGAAATTTGTTGATCGAATAGTTTAATTTAAGATTTTTGAAATTTTGTTCTTTAATACTTAAACCCTGTTTATCCCAACTATCAGTAAATGCAACATCAGCCTGATATGCAGATAAACTGATTGCAATAATACAAAATAATAATATAATAGTGTTTCTCATATTTTCTCCCATTAAATCAATTTTATTGAAAAATTAAAAATTTATTTTTTTGTCAAATTTATTAATATTTATGAATACTCCCACCAATGAATTCTCTTATAACTGAATCTGGTGGGATTGCTAATTCATTACTGAAACTGCTTACCTGCTGCATAAATTCATTGATACGTGAAGCACGAAGAAAGGCATCTTTTTTCAATTCATTATCTTTGTATTCTGCAGCCCATTTTTCAAAATCTTTGCCAAGTCTTGCTTTGTAGATGGGTAGTTCATACGGCATAGCACTATTAATGATGTAATCAGCAGTATTCAGGTAAGGTATAATATGACGTACTTCGCTGGATCGAACATAATGCCAGTGTTCCAGGGTTTGAGCAGGATTATAGGCGCGGTGAATAGAATCACGCAGCATTCTACGGATCAGACGGATATCTGTCCAACGCAGGTATTTCCCATTATTATCTTTGATCTGGAACATTGGTTCCAGGTATAATTTAAATTTATACTCATCATCAATTGATTTTGTCATTTCCGGATAAAGGCCGTGCAGGCTGTCAATAAGCAGGATTTCATTTTTCTCAAGTTTCATTGGTGTTTTATCAAGAAATCTTGTCCCTGATTTAAAATCGTAAAATGGAATATTTACCTCTTTACCATTACATAAGAGTTCAATATGTTCATTTATTAATTCCAGATCAAGTGCCTGCGGAGTTTCAAAATCATAATCACCAAATTCATCTTTTGGGTGTATTGAAAGATCATAAAAATAATTATCAACAGCAAACATTTTAAATTTGTATCCAAGTTTATTGAGATGTTGCTCAAGTTTGATGGTAGTTGTTGTTTTTCCGGAAGAGGATGGTCCGGTTATTAATACCATTTTTAATTTATCGATCCTGTTTGCAATAAGTTCTGCCGCCAATGCAACTTCTTCTGCATAAGCCATTTCAGATTCATGAACTATATGTGGAAACTCACCATTTTTAATTCGCTTGTTTAAATCTGCAACTGTATGCAGATTTCTAGTAACTGACCAGTCTAAAATTTTCCAGATCTTATGCCAGGGAATATTTGTTGATGGGGAAGATGCTTTTATTGCCTTATCTTTCCTACGTTGGATATTATTATTCCGATAAAGTATGTAAGCTTTTGAAACTTGGGTATGCCCGTTTTTGATCAGAACTTTTTCAACAGTATCCTGAATATCTTCAATATGTGGAGTCTCTTCATCTGAATAGTTTTTATTAAGGATTTCAACTACTTCGTTTGCTAACTTATCCGCAACTTCTTTATTGCGGCCGCCTACTGCAACTGCTGCTCTAAAAATTGCATTGGAGATACGTTCCTTTTTAAAAGATACAACAGCTCCGCTACGTTTAATAATATGTGTAATTTTACTCATTTGTTTCCCTCATTTTGATGCGTAAATTAATAAAATTAACGAACTATATTTACTTTAAACTTCAATAAAACGTTATTCGTAAAATCCAGAATAATTTCATCATAATATCTGTTCTTACGCTTAGGCACATATCTTTTATAGAAATATTCTGTTTCGGTAGAATCACTTGTTGCAATAACTCTCTCAGGGGTTCCCATTTCCAAATCTTTTAATACAGAATGAACTTCAACCTTTTGTTTTTTTAGTAATTTCTTGCATTCTCTATTTAATTCACCATGACGCTGATTTACATCACCAATATTAATAACACAAGAGAATAAAAAGAGTAATAAAATTGCCATAATTACTTTGTTCATTTACCATCTCCTTTGAAAATAATATTTAACTTAATAATCTTTCTGCCATTAACCACCCATGGGCTGTAGCATAGATTATGGATCTCGTTCCACCTGAACAATCACCAATGAATTTCAAATCATCAAAAGTATTGTTACTTAGTTTATTGGAATAAAATTTAATTTCCGGAGCATAAAGCAAGTTGTCACCATTGGCAATGCCCGGAACAACAGTAGCCAGATTTTCAATAAAATCTATAATACTTTCTGCAATTCTACGAGGGAAGGCAAGATTAATATCACCTAGAATATAACTATCTCTATCTAAGGTTGGATTAACTCTATATAGATGCTTGGTCCGCTTGGAAGATTTGAAATTCTGGTAAGTTTGTAAAATTACTTTTTTATCTCCAGCTAAAAGTTTAAACAGTTTTGCTATGTGTGAACCGTAACCAATAGGATCATCAAACGGATGAGTTAGTTTGACTGAAGTAAGAATTGCAAAATTTGTGTTTTCTGATTTTTCCTTGAGCTTGGAATGCCCATTCACAGTTGCAAAATCTCCATAGTTTTCTGTTACAACATACCCGCTTGGATTGTTGCAGAATGTGCGAACCATGTAACCTGTTTTACTTTTGTATTTAACCTTGAATTCATACATCTCTTTATTCAGCTCATCCACGATATGATTTGGAAGTTCAAAACGAACGCCCATATCTACCATTGTATTATCAGTAACAACGTTCGGGAATTTCTTAATGATAGTCTTAACAAGTTTATGTCCGCTACGTCCCACAGCGACTACAACTTTGTCAAAAGTATCATCATTATTCAGTTTAACTTTTCCTGGTATAACTTCCAGATCAGTGATATTTTCATTAAAGTGAAAATGGATATTTTTATATGTTTTAAAATCTTCATAAATTGTGTATAGAACCTGCTTCAACTGATCGGTTCCTAAATGGGAAAATTCTGAGATTATCGGTTGGAATCCTTTAGCATAGAACTGCTTATAGAATTCTCTATTTGTAAAAGAACTTCCTTTTTCAAATTTACGATCATTCGTTTTGCTAATATAATACTCAACTAGCTTTTCCTGCAAAGCTATTTCAACTTTAATATCTCCACCCATTTCTTTAGAAACGAACAATTTTCCATCAGCACGTATTCCAGAAATACTTGATGAATAGATATCTTTACTTTTTTCAAATATATGTATTTCATTACTACTGTCTTTAATCTTTTCAATAAAACCAATCGCAGCAGCTCCAAAACCAATTATTGCAATTCTCATTTTCCTTCCTATTTGAGTAATATTGCCTTTTTTATTTCTGAAATGTTATTCGTTTTCAAATGATAAAGATAAATACCGGATGCAACATTATGCCCTGAATCATCTTTTCCATTCCAAATTATGCTATGTTCTCCGGCTTGAAGCTCACTCTTTAATAATGTTTTTACCAGTTGTCCTTTTATGTTGCGAATTTCCAGAGAAACTTGCTCCGCTTCATTCAGATAGAATTTGATAGTAGTTTCCGGATTGAATGGGTTAGGTATATTCTGATAAAGTCTGGTATTATTACTTATTACATCATCCGTTATCTCTGTACCTCCCGTAACATATATCCACCACACTTTTGGTAGATCATAATTTTCATTGGAGACCACTCCTTTAACTTCATGCCATCCATTAACTGCAGGTGTAAAATTTAAGATGAAACTGGTTTCCATTTGCAGCTCATCATCAATAAACCAGGAATAAGTTACATCTTCTTCATTACAAACTAAAGCGAATACCATCGCTTCTCCAGCATTAACATAAAGAGTATCTTCTATAGGTAAATAACCATCAAGTCGTGGAGTCATTATCCTTATGCTGTCTATTACAACATCTGTAAGAGGCTTATTGGCAGGTGTACCGTTAGGACCGGTTGTAGGTACTTCACTGATTTCTTCGACAATGTTAGAACCTAGTGTTACATGGCCAAAAGCTGAATAGCTATTGTTGAGTGATGGATATGACTCAACAGTAATAAAATATTGAGAACCACCTGTATTTGCACCTGCATTTGCCATGCCTAAAACATATGGCACATTATAATTTATGCTTGGATGAAATTCATCTGGAATAGCATATCCTGGTCCACCGTAACCAGTTCCTAGAGGGCAACCATCTTGTATCATGAAATCACTAATAACGCGATGAAAGATCAAATTATCATAAAAATTTGAATTTGTGAGATCTACAAAATTTCCAACAGTAATAGGAACCAGATCCTCACGCATTGTAACTTCAAAATCACCCATCGATGTATGCCATTTTGCAACAGTCTGACTCCAAAGAAAATTGATCGAGACTAATAATAATAAACTGATAAAAAGTAGACGATTTTTTTTCATAATTCATCCTCCCTGAGATTATTAATTAACAATTCGAATATTGGTTTGGAAAGAAATGCGTCAATTTTTTTTACAATGAAATTATTTTTATCCTTTTTATTGTTGCATATATTTTTACAAATAATTAAATTGTTATAGTTAGTAAATTTAAAAAATTATGTATGTAAGGGGGATGTTATGAAAAAAAAGATTATTTTATTTCTAATTGTTTTTACTTTTATCGGGAATATATTTGCGATAGAAGTTTTTGCCAATGGTGCAAATCAGGCTACAATAACACAGGGAGATGAGATTGTTATAACTATCAACTTTTCTGCCGGTTCTTCACAAGCGGTAACATCAATAGCGGCAGATATGAATGGAAACGAGATTTGGGAAGATAATATTGACCTGATCATTCCGGATAATGTGGACGAAATTATCGATAATAGTCCGGAAGATGAAAATCCCGCCAATGGCATTTATGTATTTACGATTTCTGGAGATGAAGAAGGACCTAATCAATGTTCCAATGCCGGGTTATTCTTTTTAGCAGAGGATAATGGTGGTATTGGCTATGCCTATCTCTGGATTGATCCAATTACATCAATATATTCTATATCGGGTTCCATTACTCCGGTAACGCCAAGTTTAATAATTATGGCAATGTCAGATCAAGGTGATATGTGGATGACAGCTACTGATAACTCTGGAAATTATCAGAATTTTGTAGCTGAAATGGATGAATATATGATTATGGCCTTTGATCCGATTCATGTTTTGGATGGTATGTATGCAACCACAGATTATTCAAATATATTAATAGATTCTCATCTTACCGGTTATGATTTTGAATTCGTTGAAGGAAATTCAACAATAAGCGGTCATGTCTTAGATGATAACGGAGAAGCAGTAGTTGATGCAAGTTTATTCGCATATCAAGAAAGTCCGCAGAGTGCTTGGGGTCAAACAGATGAAGATGGATATTATGAAATGAGCGTGGTTGAAGGAAATTGGGAAATAGAATTGAATGATCTAGATCTATATCCCGATTACATGTCGACTGATGATGTGGGAATATATATTGAAGATGGTACATCAGAGACAGTTGATTTTGCTGTTTATGGTACTGATGCTACGATAACAGGAACAGTTTATCTGGATGATATACCAGTTCCAGGTTATGAAATAGTTGCATATCATGAATATATTGGTTATACAGAAGCATCTAGTATGAGTAATGGAACGTATTCGCTTTCCGTTTCAAGTGAAGCTGACATTTTAGGTGGTTATGGAATTAGTGTAGAACTCGAGGATATCCCTGGAGTTTATGTAATGGAATTCTACAATAACATAATTTCAGGTTCTGCAAATATCAATTTTCATATTTATCAAGTTTCAGGAGGAATTGAGGGTACGATTTTAGATGCAATGACTATGGAACCTGCAGAAGATTGTTGGATAAATGCGAATGATGGTATAAATTGGTTCAGCTCAGGTGTTGATGATGATGGTTCATATCAAATAGTACTACCAAATGGTACATACCAGGTTGAAGCAAATGGGAATATGTATTATCAGCAGATCGTAGATGATGTTGTGATCTCAGATGAAATGTATACACTGAATTTCCAACTTGATCCAATTCAATTCGATGGAGCCCTGGAAGGAAATATTTATGAAACAGGAACAACTAATCCAATAGAGAATGTAGAAATAACAGTGGGTAATGCAAATTATTATGCAAGTACCTCTTCAAACGGAAGTGGTTTTTATCATTTAGATTTGCCTAATGGTTCTTATGGTATGGATGCATGGTGTCAGAATTATTATTCCTATCACAATGATGAGGTTATAATAAATAATGATATAATTACACTTGATATAGAACTTGAACCAGTTTCACTGGATGGTTCTCTGGCAGGAAATGTGTATGAAGCAAATACAAATATCCCAATACCTTATGCTTATATACAAGTTAACTCAGCAACATATAATACGGAAACTCAGTCAGATATTGATGGCTATTATTATATGGATCTTCCCAATGAACTATATGGAGTAGATTGCTGGAAAAATGGTTTCGTTAGTATGCATGTAAATGATATTGAAATTGCCAATAATGCTGTTATTCAAGATTTTTACCTTGATCCTATCATAGCAATGGATGAGAATGAAATTGAAGCTATAATGTCTTTAGGACGAAATTATCCAAATCCATTCAACCCGGAAACCAATATTTCTTTTACACTAACCAGTACTGATAATACTGAATTAATCATCTATAATATTAAAGGGGAGAAAATTAAAACACTTGTTAACAGGATTCTTGAAATGGGAGATCATCTAGTTATCTGGCATGGTATTGATGAAAGCAATCAAGCGGTTGCCAGCGGAGTTTACTTCTATCAATTAAAAGTTGGTAATAAAATAATTGATTCTAAAAAAATGCTTCTTTTGAAGTAGTTTATGAAAAAAAAGAGCCATCCGGCATTTGCCGGATGGCTCTTTTTAAATAATAATATTATAAATGTTCCAGCTCTTGTTCCAGATCTGGAGCAATGATAGTTTGAACTTCACTGAACGGTAGTTCTAACTCTTTAGCTATTTCATCAACTTCCCAGTTTTTAGCAGATAGCACTTTAACTACTTTCTCCAAATACTCTCTATCCGCAAAACCATCATGAGGGCGAAGACTGTCTTCATCAAAATCAAGACGAGAAGATTTTCTACGAAGGAGTTTGATTATTAGAAATATTACAAAACCTAAAAGAATAAGAGCACACAAAATAATCCCTACAATTTTCAGATTAACTTTAGATTTAAACATTTGAAATTGAGAATTCATTTTATTTACAACTCTTGTAGGTCCACTTGAAGTATTAGCTTGTTCCGGTTGAAGAACTTTATTTTCCTGCGGTAGTTTATTTTTTTTATTAAGTTCCACGACACGAGCATTATATTCATCAGCTAATATTCTATTTCCAGTAGTTTCGTAAAAAGATGCATAACTTGATAGCTCTGAAATGGATTGTGGATTAGTTGAAATGAAAATATCAAGTACTAATTTAAAAAATTCACCTTGCAATTCCATCCCTTCTACTTTAAAAACCTCTCCAGTAACAAGTAATTGTGAAGTGTTAATATGGATCATTACCATAACTTTATCTTCTGATATAAGGTAATCAAAACCTGTAATAGATTTGCTTGTCGTTATGTCTATTTTTTGTAAGGAAGGGTCTTTCCTGCACTTATGCAAATTAACTTGAATATCAGATTCATGTTTAAGGATTTCATAATCAGGTTTAGTATCGAATACTAAAACGGTTCTATCTATTACACCATAATCTTTATGATATACATCTATCAAATAACTTGCATTTAATAAACTGAATAATACTAAAAAAGATAATAAAAATGTTTTCTTCATTAATTCTCCCGAAGTCTAACTTTAATAATCCTAAATAAAAAAATACTTTCTCTTTTGTCAATACTAGAATTTGAATGGTTATTCTTAAGAAAAAATACTCTTTATCTTTTTAAGTCTCTTTTTTGCTACAGTTAAATTATTTTGGAATCGCAAATCATCAGGTTTTATAGAAATAGCCTTTACTGAATAACTGTATGCTTTCTTATAATCTTTAAGCATTATATACAAAGTTGCTATGTTATTTAGTATAGTAGCATCTTCTGGAAAATATTCAGTAGCTTGAAGCAGGATATTAAGTGCTTTTTCATCATGTTTGAGCTTTAGTTCATAAGTAGCTTCCCTGAAAAGTTCTTTTGCTTTTACATATTTTTCTCTGGCAACTACGTCATTTGCTATGTTAAGATAATTCTGATACGATTTTTTGTTTGGGAATAGATTTGTAGTTAACTGATAGAATTTTATCGCTTTTTCCCAATTTCTCTGCATAATACTACATTCAGCTAATGCAAGTAAATTTAATTCATTCTCCGGGTATTCGTTATAAATGCTTTCAAGATACGTTTCAGCTTCTGTGTACTTGGCAATTGACAGTTGAGAGACAGCCAGGTTAAATCTATTTTCAACAGAATTATTTATTAAAATTGCTTTTTGAAAAAGTAGATAAGCTTTTTCAAAATCATTTTTAGCGAGAAGTTTTTGGCCTTTTTTTCTCAAATGCTTCTCATTTAGATCTTCAAAAAAGTTCATCATATATTATTATTCTTCTTCTTTCTTTTCTTGAGATTTCTGTTCTTCTATTTTCTTTTTCATTGCTTCAGCTTTTGCTTTAGCTGTAGCTTTCTTTTGTGCTCTCACTTCTTTTAATGGATCGAAGATCGCAGATGTGGGACAAACATCAGCACACATCCCGCAAACGATACATTTATCATAATCAATTACTGCCAGATCATTTTGCATTGATATTGCTTCTACAGGGCATTTTTTAACACATAAACCACAGGCAATGCAGGCTGTGCTATTACCACAGACTTTTCTAGCAATTGCACCTTTATCATGAGATGAGCAAAGGATATGAACCCGCTTTTTAATTGAAACGATCTCTATAAGATTTCTTGGACAGGCAATTGCACATGCTCCACAACCGGTACATTTTTCATTATCAACAATGATCATTCCATTATCATCTATGTGCATAGCATCAAACTTACAAGCCCTTACACAATCATATTGATATACACATCCGTAATTACATGCATTTGGACCACCAGATAAAAGTATAGCAGCCTTGCATGTTTCTATTCCCTGATAATCATATTTAAATTTTGTGTTATTTTTCCCGCCGCTTTGACAATGAATAATTGCAACTTTTCTATCAGTTGATGTCGCTTCCAAGCCCATGATCTCGGCAATCTTTTTAGTTACATCATCACCACCGGGAGCGCAAAGATTGATCTTTGCACCTTTTGTTGCAACTGCTTCAGCATAAGCAGCACAACCGGGAAAACCACAGGCACCGCAATTTACATTAGGCAAAATTCCACTGATCTTTTCTATTTTTGGGTCAACTTCAACATGGAATTTCTTAGATGCAAAAGCAAGTCCAAGACCATAAATGAGTCCCAATATTCCTAAAGTTAAAATTGAATGTATTAATATCGACATTGATCCTCCTAAAATTTAAGTCCTGAAAAGCCTAGAAAAGCTAAAGCCATACATCCGGCTACTATCATTGCAATAGGCATTCCTTTCATGCTTGCAGGTAATTCAGCTCTATCCAAACGTTCTCTAATTCCAGCCATAAGAACCAATACAAGTGTGAACCCGATCCCTGCGAATAAACCATTTAAAATAGCAAAGATGAAATTGTATTCAGATTGAATGTTTAATATCGCTACACCAAGAACTGCACAGTTGGTAGTGATTAGCGGGAGAAAAACACCTAATGATTTATAAAGTGCAGGAGCTGTTTTCTGAATAACCATTTCTACAAGCTGAACCAGTGATGCGATTGTGAGTATGAAGGCAATTGTTTGTAGAAATTCAATATGTAATGGAACTAAAAGGTATGTTTGTATAAGCCAGGTAAAGGTAGATGCCATAGTCATTACAAAAATAACAGCCATTCCCATACCTAAAGCAGAATCTAATTTTTTGGATACACCAATATAGGGGCATAATCCTAAAAATCTCATTAATACAAAGTTTTGAACGAAGATGGCCATTACAGCCATGAAAAGTATCTTTCCAGCAAATTCCATTTGTATCTCCTATTTCTTCTTCGTTAAATTCATTAAGCTCATCAGCAATCCCATTACAATAAATGCTCCAGGTGCTAATATAGCTACAAGCATTGGTTTATAGGTGGCAGGAAGTACATTCATTCCCAGGAATTGACCAGCGCCCAATATTTCACGGATACTTCCAATGACTACTAAGGCAAGTGTAAATCCCAATCCCATCCCCAAGCCGTCTAAGATTGATAAGAATACATTATTCTTACTGGCAAATGCTTCTGCTCTTCCCAGAATAATACAGTTAACAACTATAAGTGGTATAAATAATCCTAAGCTTTTGTGAATTGCCGGAAGATAGGCATGCATTACCATATCTACTATTGTAACAAATGAGGCAATAACAACAATATATGCAGGAATTCTAATTTTAGAAGGGATTAAATTCTTGATCAATGAAATGAACATATTGGAAAATACAAGTACAAAAGTAGCTGCTAATCCCATGCCAATTGCGTTTATAACTGAAGAGCTGACAGCCAGAGTAGGGCAGAGTCCTAATGCCATAACAAAAACTGGATTTTCTTTTATAAAGCCTTTTGTAAATTCTTTAAGCCAAGCCATTATTCAACCTCCTCTGCAGTATTCTCAATGGGGATATCAAGTTTATTCAAAGCAGTTTTTATGGAATTAGTAATAGTACGAGTTGTTATGGTTGCACCTGTTAAGCTTACTATAGCACCACCATCTTTATTAACCTTCATATCACTTTTCTGTTTTCCACTAAACTGTGCCTGGAATTCCGGTTTCTCACAATTTGCACCTAATCCGGGAGTTTCTGACTGAGAGATTATTTTGATCTTTTCAATAACCATCTCCGGATTAATCCCGACCATAGTCTCCACATTACTGCTATAACCATATAGTGAAGCTACAAAAGTATAACCAACTATATTGTCATCAGAATCTATACCAATGAAATAAGTTGGATCACCTGTTACTTCTTCAAAGCTGATAGCGGCTGGAAGAACTTCTTTTCTGGCATTTTCCTGGGCTATTTGCTGATTCCTCTCTATAATAGGTTGAGTTATTGTATTTATATATGCTAATATCCCGCTGGCAATAACAGTAATTATTAATAGTACAAATCCTAATTTCAAATAATATTTCATCTTTTCACCTCCCCAAAAGCTTTGGGAGTAGTATATCTATCAATTAGAGGAACAGTTATATTCATCAGAAGAATTGAGTAGGATACTCCTTCCGGATACCCGCCGATCAAGCGTATAACAACAGTAAGAATACCGCAGCCCATTCCAAAGATCAGTCTTCCTTTCTTAGTAACAGGCGAAGTTACCATGTCGGTTGCCATGAAAAACGCACCAAGTATAAGACCTCCGGAAAGAATATGGAAAACTGGCAGCAAAATGGAAGCTGAAAAGATCCCGTTAATTCCACCGAACACATAGATCAAAATGAATACGGTTCCAATATAACTTACAGGAATTCGCCATTCAATAATATGTTTCCAGGCAAGAAAAGCAGCTCCAATAAGTAATGCTGCTGCAGAAACTTCACCAAGAACACCACCGATATTTCCCAGGAATAGTTCATTAAGAGTATTCATACTGGCAAGATTATCCATCACTGTGTTAGCCATATCTCTGCTGATCTGAGTAGTATCACGTAGTGCTTTTACAACGCCTAGAGGTGTTGCAGAAGTTATTACGGCTGGAACATTAGATGGTAAATTTGATAATCCGTTTATGGAACTTTGGAATATACTGCTCATTGGATTTGTAGGTTTCCAACCTGCAGTTGTTAATGTTGGCCAGGAAGCAACCAGGAAGGCACGTCCCAATAAAGCTGGATTAAAAATGTTAAAGCCGAGACCGCCAAAGATCTGTTTCCCTATTGCAATAGCAAAAACTGCTCCGACAACAGGTAACCACCAGGGAGATGACGTATTTAAATTGAATGCAACAAGAATACCTGTAACAACTGCACTTCCATCGCTGACTGTTATAGGAACTTTTCTGAATCTCTGGATCAATGCTTCAGTACTTACCGCAGCTACAACTGCGTAAAGTGTTAAAAGCAGAGATTGGATCCCAAAAAAGAAGATCCCCACCAGCAATGCTGGCGTAAGAGCTAAAACGACTTGCCACATAACAGAACTTATTGATATCTTTTGTTTTATATGCGGTGCTGCGGAAACAGCAAAAACATCGTTCATATATCCTCCGTCGATAGGATCTCAGGTTTAGGGATTCGAAATTGGGAAGTTATGCTTCCAGATTTCCCTATCACCTTAATCCTTTTTTATTTTTTAATTTTGAAATTAATTTATTTAGCATTATCGCTATACTCAATATTAAATCCGATAATCTTTCATATTATATTTCCGAAACCATTACTTCGAAATGCGAAGTCTATTTCTGCCTGCTTTCACTTACTTTGATCTTACCAATATCTATCCACTGGATCAGTTTGATATGAGAAGGGCAAACATAAGCACAACTTCCGCATTTGATGCAGTCCATCACACCAAATTTCTCTGCTGAATCCCAGTCATTATTACGTACATGATGAGCGATAAGACTTGGTACGAGATTCATTGGACAAATATCAACACAACGTCCGCAGTGCAGGCATACATCTTCTTGTTTTTTATGTGCCTCTTTTTTATTGAATAAAAGAAGACCGGAACTACCTTTTGTCATGGGAGTATCTAGTGACGGGATTGCGAATCCCATCATTGGTCCACCGGAGATTACTTTACCGATCTCTTCCGTTGTACCACCGCAAAACTCAAGAAGATCAGAATAATAGGTACCGATACGAGCTTTAATATTCTTCGGGTCTTTCACTATTTTTCCGCTTACGGTAATAACTCTTTCCACAAGTGGTTTATTATAACGTACTGCTTCATACACAGCAATAGCAGTTCCCACATTTTGAACAACAACTTTCACATCCATGGGTAATCCACCCTTACTGGGAACTTTGCGTTTTGTGGAAGCATAGATCAGTTGTTTTTCAGCACCTTGCGGGTATTTCAGGTGTAATCCAACGACTTTAATATTTTTCTCGGTTTTCAGAAGATTCTTAAATATTTTTATTGCATCAGGTTTATTAGCTTCAATTCCAACCACGCCATTCTTGGCATCAACGACCTTCATCAATATTTTAAGCCCGGAAATAATATCTTCCGTTTGTTCCAGCATGATTCGGTAATCGGCTGTAAGATAGGGTTCACATTCTACACCATTTAAGATGATGGTATCAATAGTTTTTCCTTCCGGAGGAGATAATTTAACATGGGTTGGAAAACCAGCTCCACCCATTCCGCAAATTCCCGCTTTTGATATCCTGTCTTTCATCTCATTAGCCGGAAGATCCATATAATTAGTATCATCAGAAAGTTCTACCCATTTATCTTCTCCATCACCAGTGATCTCAATACCTTGAACTGTAATACCGGTTGGATGATTGAATTTTGCCAGCTTAGTTACTTTACCGGAGATCGACGAATGCATTGGTATGGAAACAAATCCACCAGCATCAGCAATTTTCTGTCCGGCAAGAACTTCATCACCAACTTGAACGATTGGTTTTGATGGAGATCCAATATGCTGTGAAAGTGGAATTACTATTTTTTGAGGTATTGGTAATATTTCAATTTTCTTATCTTTTGAATATACCTTATTATCATGAGGGTGAATTCCGCCTGAAAATGTTTTGAGACCCATATTCTCTCCCTTCAATATAAATATTACAAATTATTAAACTTTTTCCATGACCAAATTTTAAATATTTACTTTAATAGCAAGGATTTTTTTTATAAACAATTACGCTGATAATTTTGATATTTGCAGGTTAAATATTTTTTGTTTTAACATAAACAAAAAGCACGTTCTTTCCTGAACGTGCTTTATCATTGATATCTTTTGTTCTATGTATTTAATAGATCAATTATACTATTTCTACTTTATACATTTGACGCATATTATTTATCTTCTTCATATAAGTATCCTTCTGTCTGGTATTGATAAGGTCTGTTTTTGCTTTTTGTTCTACATCCTCAAATTTTGCTTCGGATGCTTCCTGTTTCTCGATCAATTTGATAATATGATAACCGAATTGAGTTTTTACCGGCTGGGAGATCTCATCTTTTTTCATATTGAAGGCTACTGCTTCATATTCCGGTACCATCTGTCCTTTCGGATATGAACCTAAATTACCGCCTTTTGCATTTGAAGGGCATTTGGAATGAGCTTTAGCAGCATCTTCAAATGTGATCTCTTTATTCATTATCTTCTTATGAATATCCTTACATTCTTCTTCTGTATCAACTAAAATATGACTCGTATCAGTTTTCTCAGGAGTTGAGAATTTTACTTTATTTGCTTCAAAATGATCTTTCACATCTGTATCTTCAATTTTAACAGAACTCATAAGTGTGTTGATATTCAATTGTGTGAGGATCATATCTTTCATCTTGTCGAGTTCACTGTTAAATTCATCAGTTTCTTCCAGTTTATTTGCTTTAGCATCTGCTAAAAATAATTTTTGATTTATCAGTTCCTGCAAAATTTGCTTCTGTCCCTCTTCACTTTGATATTGCATTGCCTGCTGACCTAATTTCTGCATAAAAGCGTTCACTTCCGTTTGAGTGATTTGAGTTCCTTCTACTGTTGCTAATACTTTATTTTCCATGGATTCTCCTAATTATTATTTAGAGGTCAAAAAAGTTCTGCAGGTTTACGTGTCAAACGGTAAATTATTACTGAGCAATAAAAAGTAAGCCTTCCGGAAATCCAGAAGGCTTATTTTTACAGAATTTTATTTTACTAAGAGCATCTTCATTAGATAGCGCTCTTTTGTATTTGTAACCAGCCTGTAGATATAAACACCAGATGCCACGTCCTTTCCGGCATTACCCCGGCTGTCCCAAACCACACTGACAATCTCATTACCAGGAATATTTCCCCGGTAAAGTGTCTTAATTTTCTGTCCCCGAACATTGTAAACGGTCAACTCTCCCAGGCATTCTTCCTTTACAGCAAAACAGATCATCGTAGTAGGATTGAAAGGATTAGGGAAATTCTGATATAAACCGTAATATTTTGGAATTTGAGGTAATCCCGGATCATTTATCCTAGGTGGGATGAGGAGATATACAGGTCCGTACAGATCACTATCGCCATCATAACTTATGCTCTCTATTCAGTACCAGTAAGTTGCTCCACCTTCAATTCCATACTGATCCACAAAACTATATGCAGTTGGTTCACTTGTTGTTCCCGCACCTTCGATCGGTTCTACATTTAAGATCATTGCCTGCCCCAGATTTTGTGAAATGGAACGATACACATTCCAATAGGCATTTCTCTGCTCCGTCTGTGTAACCCAATTCAAGTATGGTTTGTTATTTGAAAGAGATACTGTGAAAGAACTCAAGGTTACAGGCAGTGGTGTCTCTCCAAATTTCATTTTAAGGTTAGAATTTAGAATTGAGGATAAGGTATTTATTTGAAATTGAGATTCATTCTCAAGAAAAATATTGCTTTTTCATTTTTAATAGCTACCTTGTTCATATTCAAAAGGAGGAAAAATGTTTAAGAATAAATTTTATTTTGTAATGATGGCAGTAATAGTATTGCTGTTTGTAGTAGGTTGTGATGAGAATGATTCTACGGGTCCTGATAGCCAATATATGGATATCTCACCTGCTGAAGCATTAGAATTGATAAATAATAATCCGGATTTGCTAATAATTGATGTTTCACCTTTATGGGCTGATGGTCATCTTCCCGGTGCTCTATCTTTTCCACTGGGAGACGGCAGTTTTCAGGCTGCATTTCCAGATTGGGATATGAATGCTAAATATTTGATCTATTGTCATGGAGACGCACCTGCCATTTCTGCATCTGAAATGTTGATTGATGCAGGTTTTCCAAATGTCTACCGATTAGAAGGGAATTATAGTGCCTGGGTAGATGCAGGTTATGATATTGAACTTCCAAGTTACATGGATATAGTGCCGGCAGATGCATTAGAATTAATAAATAATAATTCAAACCTTATAGTTATTGATGTATCAAATATGTGGGAATTCGGTCATTTGCCGGGCGCATTGGATTATCCTTTGGGAGATGGCAGCTTTGCAGCAGCTATTTCAGGCTGGAATTCTGATGCTATGTATTTAGTATATTGTCATACCGATGCAGCTTCAATGTCTGCTGCGCAAATGTTATTTGATGCAGGTTTCTCAAATGTATATCGTTTGGAAGGAAACTACGGTGCCTGGGTTGATGCAGGTTATACTATAGAAGTTGAGACTTACATGGATATCACAGCTATGGAACTTAATCAGATGATGATGGATGATCCTGACCTTATAGTAATTGATGTTTCACCAATGTTTGAACAGGGTCATATTCCCGGAGCAGTTAATTATTATGTTGGTGACGGAAGTTTAGATGATGCTATTCCAATGCTGGATCCAATGGCGAATTATGCTGTATATTGCCATACTGATACAGCCTCTATGCTGGGAGCAAATAAACTTATAGATGCCGGATTTATCCACGTTTATCGTTTGGAAGGCAACTATGCAGCCTGGGTGAATGCAGGTTATCCTGTAGAAACAGGTCCATAGAAAACTAAATGTCTTTAAATAAAGTTAATTGAAAAAAAGTCCGGATTGAAAAATCCGGACTTTTGTTTTATAGTTATATTAATGCCGGCGCACGCCACGTTCACTCAGATTCCTTCTTGCTGTATGTGGGTGCGCTTGTTAGCAGCATTCTTTTCATTTTAAAAGCAAACACTTCCTCACAGCTATAGTTTTCTTATTTACTTTCAATTTATAGAAATATATACTGGAAGCGACCGGTTGATCCTGTTCATCTTTTCCATGCCAAACAACAGAATGCTGACCGGATAATCGCTGACTCCTGACAAGCTGTTTCACTTTCTGACCTTTTATATTATAAATAGAGATATCTACATCACTTTCTTGGGCTAATTGAAAATTAATTTTAGTAGAAGGGTTAAACGGATTCGGAAAATTCGATCCAAGTTTTGTAACTAATGGTAATGGATTCTCACTTGTAGATACAGAATTGTACAAAATTGTTTCAGCAGGTTCAATTTGAATATCATTTTCATTCCATCTTAATTTATCTAAAGAAACTATTGTGGAATCCGAATCAAATTCTTCTGAAACTAAAAAATTAAGCAGAATAAATTCACCATTTTCATTAATGGGATTAAAACCAGTTCCTGCAAAATAAATTTTGTTATCATATATGAAATTACTTTCTACAATAAAATCATTTAAAAGTTCCGAGTATTCATAAGATACAAATTCAATCATATTTGAATCATACGAAAGGCAAACTTCAAATGAATAAATACTATCAGCACCGGTAAGGTGCAATGGTGTTTCAATCAATTCTTCTGATGATACAGTTTGATCATTCATTTGGATATTTCCGAGAGCTATATATCCTTCTCCAATTTCATTTGGTAAAGAATCAATTATCCCAGATACATATTGCAAAATAATGTTTGCATCAAGAGCAGATACAGAATTATCAAATGAAACTTCGGCATTAAGTTTTTGAATGTCATCCAAGTAATAGCTCTCTACCAAATAATCCAAGATTCTGTTTGCATCAATTGCTTGAATTTGACCATTTTGATCTACATCACCATAATTCGGTAGAATAACATTTACACTGCCATTTTGGGTTTCAGCCAGCATTTCAGCTGTGTTTATAACAATGGAATCAAAATTTATCGGAACAAATCCTTCCATTTGAATTACCTGGAATTTCAAATAACAAAGTATTCCAATTCCTTGAAGAGGTTGTGAACCGATAGAAACAATATGAAGAATATTATTTGTTTCATTAGCAGTACAAATCCAATTTGATTCATCAAGCAATGTCTCTTCTGTATTGATGCTTATGAATTCCAAACCGTCAGAATATTCGGTTAGATTTATTTCTAAAGAATTGATAGGATAATTATTCTCAGATACAATTACGGGAACAATAACTTCTCGATCAAAACTTGAATATATGGTTTCAATTTCAAGTTTTACGCTGGATTCTGCCGGTTCGGTAATTGTAATAAATTGATTAGGAATAATATCTGACAAAGCCTGAACAATTCCGGAAGGCCATTCAATAACTATATGGCTAATCATATTTGAATTTCCAAGACCAAAATGCTGGATTAAACTATTCTGATTCCATGCTCCGCTTTGACCTGAAATTTCTCGCATTTGCCAGACAGGATTACCGTTAATAATAGCTTTTACTTTTACTTTCGCACCGATCGCAGATTTATTCGAGAGATCACCGACACATTTTATTTTTATCCAATTGCTGTTTGATCCAATTTCATTTTGATAGAAGCAATTTTTTTCTTGGCGATTAACTACATACAGATCTAAATCACCATCATTATCAGAATCAAACCAGGTACAACCAAATGATGTTCCAATATCAAGTGCAATATTTCCTGTGACTATTCTTTCAAAATTTCCATCTCCCGTATTTTCATATAAAAAATTGTTTTCATTATCACGATTTGATACAAAAATATCAAGAAATCCATTATTATTATAGTCACCCCAATTTGCACTTATTGATGTTCCTTCATCCATTACAATACTATTATCATAGATCCTTGTAAAATTTCCGTCACCATTATTTGAATAAAAATAATTATCATCGGAATTGGGAACAAACAGATCCAAATCACAATCGTTATCATAATCTGCCCAACTTGCTCCCGGTGAACTTCCTTCATCTGATACAATAATATTATCATAGATTCTGGTAAAATTCCCATTTCCATCATTATTATATAAAGTATTATTGTTAGCAGTAGTTGAATATCTTGTAAGATACAAATCCAGATCATTATCATTATCATAATCTATGCAGCTAATTCCTTGATAATATCCTTCATTGATCATTATCCTCTCACTGAAAGTTTCAGTATCTAAATTTATATATAAGTAAGTGCCGGTAGCACTTGTTGTCATCAAATCTAACATCCCGTCGTTATTAAAATCTCCCCAAACTCCATTTTGAGTATGATTAATATCTTGGGTAAAAGTAATATCGGTTATTGTTGTAAATGTTCCGTCTCCGTTATTTCTGAATAACGAATTAGGGCCACCCGATTGTCCGCTGTTTGCCACAAAGAGATCATTAAAACCATCATTATTATAATCTCCCCAACTGTTGCTTTTTGAAGAATTTTCAAAATTTACGATATCACCATCTACAACCTTGATAAATGTTCCATTTCCATTATTTTTGTATAAAAAATTCGCTTCTGTATTTGCAGGATTTACATACCAAGCATTTGTAATAAAAAGATCAATATCTTCATCATTATCAAAATCTGAACAACTACAACTAATCGAAGTACTTATCTCATTTACAAAATCTCCGGCTTCTATTTTTGTAAAATACAATTGAATATCAGAATGATGCTCAAATAAATGAAGCCCACCATCATAAGAACCTGCAATAATATCATCTAATCTGTCATTATTTATATCAGCAAAAGTTGGTGTTGCCATATATCTTGTACTAATATTTTCAAAGACAGATTCAACCAATTCAAAATCATAAGAATTGTGAGAAACCTGTTCATAATGGCGGATTCTACCATTAGATGAAACACCGATCAATAAGTCTATTAAACCATTGTTATCTAAATCTGTTGTTGTAGGAATTGCATAAGAACCTGCATCGATATCGGAGAAATTTTCAGAAACAAGATTAAAAATCTGCGAATTCACACCTTCTTGTTCAAAATGAATTAAGTTTCCAGTATGAACTCCAACTAATAAATCCAGCAAATTATCATTATCAATATCCTTAAAATGTAAAGCAGCATTTCCTCCATTTACTTGAATAAAATTATTTGTAACTAATTCGAAATCATAAGTTTCTGTTTCTGTTTGTTCAAAATGAGAGACTTCTCCACTATTGAATCCACCCAGAAACAGATCCCATAAACCATCATTATCAATATCAGTAATTGTTGGATTTGATTTTCCTCTCCCGACATCTAATAATGAATCTGAAATAGAATCGAAATTAAATGAACCGATACTACACTGTTCATATAGATTTAAGTTCCCATTATATTCTCCAATAATCAAATCCAATAAACCATCATTATCAATATCTTTACAAGCAGGAAAGGCTGACTTACCAACATCTATTGTAAGGTAGTTTTCGGAAACAATATCAAACTCCAGAGAGAATTGTGCATTTTGCTCAAAAAGATTTAGATTCCCATCCAGTTCACCAACTATAAGATCCAATTTATTATCATTATCTATATATGCAAATGCCGGAGTTGTCAGTTTTCCAATATCTATCGGCAGGAAATTGTCTGATATAAATACGAAATCGTAAGAATTGGGTGCAGCTTGTTCATAATAAAATATATCGCCACCATCACCACCGGATTCTTCACCTTCACCAATAATCAAATCTATCAAATTATCACCATCAATGTCTGTAAAAGTAGGTCTGTTTGCATTGCCAACATCAATATAATTAAAATTGTTATCAATTAATTCAAAATCGTAAGAATTAGGTGCAACCTGTTCATAATGAGATAAATGACCATTGCTTCTTCCGCAAATCATATCCAGAAGCCCGTCTCCATCCAGATCGATGAGGTTGGGTACAGGAAGCCAATCTTCAATACCACAAAAATATTCTGTTAATAATTCAAATTCATCTGATCCTGATTCTGTTTGCTCAAAGTGGTTAATATTACCATCCAAAACACCAACTAACATATCCAATAGACCATCATTATCAATATCATGAAAAAAAGGTTTAGAAGGATGAAATAAAATCAGATTACTAAATTGAGAATTGATTAATTGAAAATCGTAAGAATAAATACTTGTTTGTTCAAAATGCCGAATTTGACCATTACTACCATAATCGGAAATAAATAGATCTAATAAATTGTCATTATCAATATCATAAAAAGATGGTTGGCTTGTTTGTATTCCATGTCCAAAAGTACTGTTTTGCACTTCTTCAAAAGTCTGTGAAAAAATTAGATTAGAAGTTATTAAGAAAAATACAACTAAAAAACTTTTTAAATATTCTTTTTTAAATTTCATGATTTCTCCTAATTTTTATTTAATATTCTTCGCTCTTTTATTTTTATAATGCATTTATTTTTCCTGTGTGCGGCGGGATCGGAACGATCACGCCCAAAACAAACTGACCAACCGTTTGAATCGAAAGATTCAAACAAAGAGCACTGACCAACTCTACCGACGACACGCTTGTTAGCTGAATACTCTTAAACATCAAAAGAAACTCTTACTAAGACCAATTGTGATAAAATGTGAAAATTCTCTACCTGGTTGATCTATAGCACTATCTTCATAATAACCGTTATTGGAGTATTGATAAGAAAAAGAAAAGGAAAAGCTATTAACACTATAGATTGAAGAGAGAATAATTGAATAGGGATCTATTATTCTATCTTTAAATGTATCTGAATAACTGGTTTTTATATTAATGTCATATATTAAGTATGAGTTATACATTAACCCTACAAATACATTTTTATTCAATTGGTGGTTTATACCAAGAGCAGCTAGTATTTTTGATGTGTTATTATCATAAATCAACATATCATATTCATTTCTAACGTGTTTGTTTATGAAATAATTAAGAATTTCTAATGAAACTTTAGTTTTGTTACTTAGATTGATTTGGGTACCACAGGCAATTAGAGCAGGATAAGAAATAAAACTATTTGTAAGAATAATATCATTATATATCTCAAATTTTTCAGGAGATAACTTTATTCTAGCTCTTTGACTTTTTATCAGAAAATAAATATT
Organism: Candidatus Tenebribacter davisii; assembly: GCA_030765535.1. Classification (GTDB taxonomy): domain Bacteria; phylum Cloacimonadota; class Cloacimonadia; order Cloacimonadales; family TCS61; genus Tenebribacter; species Tenebribacter davisii. The sequence goes on along the minus strand of JAVCCH010000157.1, from coordinate 986 downwards.
GAAATTACGATTTATTTTATAGTTTAATGAACTTTGGAATTGATATTTTTTTAACAATTTTAGAGATAATTGTAAATATTCGTCTGAAGTATCACCACTTATCTTTTGGACATAACTATTTGTAAGAATTCCAAATGACAATGACAAACCATCATAAAACTTTTTCACAAGTGATAATTGTAAAATCTGGTTTGAGACAAAGTATTTTGTTTTCCCCCAATTATAGGTACCACTATTGTGAAAGGTTAGTAGCAAATCATTAATCTTATCTTTGACATTTATGTATTTTGTTTGATCATAGTTTAACTGTATTAATAAATTTCTATATTTATATGCAATACTGAAATTAGGAATTACTTTAATAACATTGTCATAAGATTCTTCCCAATTATAGGTTGGATAAGCAATTGTTAAGTCGCTTGAAGTTATCATATTCGAGACAATAGATGTTTTGATTATTAGTGTTTCATATTCTCCAAGTAATTTGGGATTATAATTTGAGATATCGTTATCAAATCCAAGATTTCCGATACCAGATTGGCTTATTTCAGAAAAAGGTGAATTTCCAAATCGTTCAAATAGAGAAATAACACTGTGTTCAATAATTTGGCTTTTCAGACTCGCTGATAATAACAAGTACAATATTATGAATATTCTGATTCTCAATCAACTCTCCTATCTATTTCAGCTAATGTTTCGCGTGTGCGGCGGGATCGGAACGATTCAGCCCATACAAACCGACCAAACCTGAATCGGTACGATTCAGCCAAGACAAACTACCCAACCTACCGCTGACACGTTTGTTAGGCGATTTAATTGAAACGAAATCCGTAAAAAGTGAAATACTCAGATAGTGGAGCCCCATTAGAACCTGCGGTACAACCCCTCTGCGCAGCCATTGTTCTAATACGCCATTGTGCACCATTAAGTGCAGTATGATGAGTGTTCATAATTACACCACACATTCTATCGGTGTTATTATCAAG
>JAVCCH010000088.1 GCA_030765535.1 Candidatus Tenebribacter davisii | reverse complement strand
TGATATGAAAATTGAATATTGTGAGATAGACGCTATTAGAGATTATCCTGCAGGTAAATTATACATCGTTGACATTAATCATTGTCCATCTGGTCCACCAAATCATTTATCATTATTTTCTACTTTATCAGCAATAAAGTTGATTTCAAAAACATTTGATAATAAATTTGGAATTAGATGATTTTTATGATAGTTCACCTAACAAGCGTGTCAGCGAATAGGTTGGTTTGTAATTTTTACGTTTGAATCACTCTGATTCAAACTTGATTTGGAAAATCTGAAAGTAGTTTGTGTATTTGCCGCCGCACACGCAAAACATTAATCAACATTCCGCTTCGCTCCATGTTGATTAATCTAAAAATGCAAAAAATAATTATAAAAAAGATTAACGTGAATGCTCACCGGTATTGTGGGTGCAATTGAATCAAAGCCTGAGTAAGAACTGAGGTTGCTAGCCCGCACAATTTTTAAAAAATAGAGAACCCCACCAAATTCGGTGCAGTATATGGTTATAACTTTTCTAAATACTTTTTTGCTTTCCCTTAAAAGTCTCAATCCAAGACAACTGGAGAGGCATTCTGATCAAATGGATTCGTTCGCATAGCATGAGAAAAGTAATATGGGTAATTTTTTCTTAAATGATTGATATAGAGCAACCATTCATTCACAAGAAGTGTGTATGCCCTTTTAATGTCAATAACCAAATGCTGGTGATCACTAACAGGGAGGTCGGAAAAAATCCTTCTGCTTTGTAATTCTTCACAAAGATGGAAACTTGCCATTAAAAGGTCAGAAAAGGATTTGTGTTCCAAAATGTTGGGATTTTCAAGCAGGCGTAAAAAAACACTCTGTTTGATTGTAATAAATCGTATAGTTCGGTCAGCATTTCTTCGCTTGTTTACACCGTAAAATTATAATTCTTCAGGCTAGTTTTAAGTTGATTAAACTTTGCGTCATCCCATTCACCATTAAAATTTAGTTCTGCACTCATTTTTTCCTTTTGTGGATCATGGGATGAAAAATGGGAGAGTAAATCCGTACCGACTTCTGTGAAAAAGACCCCAATAATCATATTAATCTTTTCTAACCGTGTTCGCTTTTCGTTGTATGTTAACAGACGATTCAAGACTAAAGCAACCAGGAAAACCTGAATCGGTACAAAGGCAATTCTTGCCAAAACACTATTGAAGATATACTGGGCATTACTGTAGATGGCAAAATGTATAGAATAGAGAATAATAGATAAGAAAATGAGAATAAGGACGAGTAAAAACTGCCAATTCATTTTTTTCATAGTAATGTTTTCCAATGTAAGGTCTGGGCATGGTACCGACAAATATCAATCAACTCATTTTTTTTATAACGTTTGAACTCACTGGGTTTTACGTAGCGCATCGGAGTAAAAATCCAGTGCAGTGATTTGTTAGCCAATATATTACTTCACTTTCAGAGGTGTGAATCCACTATCGGATGAATCACTGAAGATATCAGCCGCTTCCGGTGAATTAAAATCAAGGGTTGTGGGAGTTAATATTGTCCAATCGAATAATTCTTTTACATATTTATTTAGCATCTCATAGCAATGATCTACTGCTTGAAAATTGCATAGTACCTCATTGCATGTAAGGTTTGCTTCACGGAACCACTCTACATATTCGGGACGTGTATCTGTACGTTCATATGGAAAAAACAATCCAAATGGTTCATCATGTATAGTGTGAATTCTTGCATGCATGATCTCAATACAAAATGGGGGAGGATTTTTTTCTGCATAATCAATAAATGCTCTATAATATTCTTCGGAATCATCTTTATGGGCAAAAAGAAATAGCCTGACATCATACTCGTTGTCTGTCTGTGTAAGCCGCTTCTTATTCCCCAAAGGACACAGACCTTTGGATACGATGATCTCTTTGATTATTTTTTGTCTATCTTCATAATTGCCTTTTTGAACCCCATTACTGCTTTTTCCAAATAACCTGCTAAAGAATCCCATGGTTTTTCTCCTCCAGTTTTATATTCAAATGGCTAACTTGGTACTATCCCGCTAACAGGCGTGAAAACATCTTTATATACATGCTTCATAACACTCTATCTTCTCTTTTATTTATTTTTCTTAAAACCATATTTTAAAAAAAATTAATTAAAAGAATAATGTCAATTGAAAACAATATATATCGCCAAAAATCAATAAATGTATATTTGCTTCATAATATCAATATGCAAGCGCGTCAGTATGATTTAACAGCAGAAAAAGTTGATGAAGTAATTTTGTATTATATACTCGTTTAGAGATAAATAACTAATTAGCTAATTAAATTGCAATCCTAATCCAAATATTAGAATGCCATATCTTATATCTTTGAAATAATAATGAATCTCAGGACGTAAATAAGGACCTGATCCTGCCTTGTAACCTATAAATATTCCGTGCATTTGTGTATTAAACTGAGTTTCTAATTCTTCATTAGTTCCACTTCGAAAGATACCCCGATAACCACAGTAAATTCTTTCACTACCCATGATCAACATAGGATAATAGTCGAAATAATATAAATCATTAGTTATCACAACGGCAGCACCCATATCAGCTGAAACTAATAAGGGGTGTGTCATCAATTGATATTTCATCTCTCCCATCAATCCACCACTCAAACCAGGAAAACCGAATAGTTTTGCTCCAGCTTCCCAGTTTTTACCTAATCCACGCCTGGTATGTAATTCTACGTTGATCAAGGTAGGTCCTTCATCACTAACAATAAATGAGCCGGCAAAACCAGTTTCTCCTTTTCCCTTAGGTAAAACACCCGGAGACTGAAACACACTCATTGATGAACAACCTGCTAAAAATAAACATAAGAGAAATGCTGCTCTACTCATTTATCATCCTTACAATTTCAATTATATCCTTAACTTTTTCTATTGAAAAATCTGGTTGAACCTGCCAAGTCGAAATATCAGTATCTGTATCGTAAAGTGCACCAATACTGATAACTTTCAAATTACTTTCATTTTTTCTAAGAGCTTCACTAGCATTTGCTGCACAATGAATATCTGTCTCATGATCACCAATGTAAATAATAGTTCCTATCTCTTGTTGTACAAGTTCTGAGATGCACTGCAAGAGTCCATCAGGAGCTGGTTTTTGCTTACTGGATCCAACCTCTTCATAACCAAGAATACTTTTGAAATATCCCAGCATACTAGTTTTATGTAAATACTGCTTTATATTTTCTTTGGAATTTTGAGAAACAATTCCATGCGGGAACTTACCTAAATCTTTTATTACATCAACTATCCCATCATAAAAGGGCACTTCGGTTTCATCCTTTAACTGGAATTCTGACCATAGCCTGCCGGCTTGTTCAATTTCACTTTCCTTCAGGTTAAATTCATTCTTATAAAGAGTTCTCCAATTCTCAGCTTTATTAGTAACAACTCGGTAATTATTCAGATCAGCTAAAGCAGGGATATTTATTGGTTCCTTTCCTGTAATTTGTTTAATGATCTTCCTGGTAACTTTCAGGTTTTTTATGTGTGTATCAACCAGTGTTCCGTCATAATCCCAGATAATTGCTTTTATCATTTAATCTTTCCATAGATGTGTTTCATGTCGGGAAGTTCAGTATAATAGTAATGTACCCAAATATAAGCATATTGAAATAAAGCAGCTATAAGAGCTGGCTTAGAGAATAATACGAAACCAGGTATCCATAAGACCAGGAGACCAAATTTGTACATTGCATTTTTAGAAAACCTGAAGATACCCTGTTCTACAAATGGTGTATCGATACATGATCTGTCAAAATGATCAATACCATAAGCACGTTTAAAACCGAAATACTTCAATACCGAGTACATTAAATAGATAACAATAATAAAAAGTAGGATGGCTATGGAATAGGAAATGACAGGATCAAGAGTCATTAAATTTCTGCTTGAGATCCCTAAGGCAATGATAAACAGTAGTCTGAGGACGAACATGATGGAAAATCCAGCCGCATAGATCGTAAATCCGGCTTTACCAAAAATTCTTGAAATCAAAGAATAGTATAATTCCAATCTCCAGATAATAAGTACAAATACCTGGTGCAATATTGCAATTCCAATAGAATAGTTCAACCATGTCTTTGCTGATATTCCCCAGAAATAGCCCTCAAGTGGAGAATACTTCAATACAAATTGAATTCCTGATAAAAGTAAAACTAATGTGATCAAATGCCAGAGTTGTTTTTCAAATATTTTCATTTAGTTTCATATTGGGTGCGATAACTGAGTTTCCCGTTTTTATATTCATAGATCCTGAAGGAAGGCTGTCTGCCAAAACGATTAGTTACCGAAGCTGAAACATACAATGGAATTTCACCGATCCAATGAAGTTCATCACTGTGAAAATGTCCGGCCAGAATAGCAATTACATTATATGAATTCAATGTTTTCTCCCAGCGATCCCTGTTTTCATTTTCCCAACCATCGTGCATTGTGTTATTGTAGAAGCTTTCTACAGAGGGAATGTGATGAAACACGATTACAGGCTTCCCGTTAGTAGTTTTCAGAGCCTTTTCAAGTTCTAAGAACGGATCATAATTCTCAACTGAAAATGAGTAAGCTAAAGGATCGGAATATAGCCCAATAAATGATACTTCTTCAAATTCTTTTACAAATATCAGATCCCCAAAATATTCTTGAAAAATATTTATCTCTTCTTCTACATGTTCTTGGAAAATATCATGATTTCCGGGAATGTAAAATAAGGGTGCTTCCAGTTTATTCATAGCGTCAATAGCATTAAAAACACTTACCGTATCACTCATTCCGTTTTGGGTAATATCTCCCGTGTGAATTACAAACTGGAGCTTCATTGGGAGGTTATTGATCTGTTTCACCAGAGCCTGTGTGATCTCCAGATTAGTTCCTTTTCCAATGTGAGTATCTGCTATCTGAACAAAATAAAAATGGTCATTATCTACCTCTGTCTCCTGGCCAACAAGTTGAAAACAAAAAAGATTCATGAAGATAATGATTACCAATATTTGCTTTTTCCAATTACTATTTGTAAACATGAATTTCTCCTTAAAAAATATGGTTTCCTCTACCACCTTATATTAAATTTCATATAACTTATTAAAATAAGCAACCTTTTTAATTCAAATTTATTTCATTGAAAGGTCAAGGTAAAATTATACTTGCACGTTTATTAGGTAATTTCAAAGTGTTTATGGTTTTTTAAAAGGAAAAACACAGTAATTGACTTGCCGTGAAGTATGAGCTGGGAATTGCTGGGATAAGATTGGATTAGTCCTTAGTTTCACCTTGGGACAAGTCATAGGAGAATTGGAGTTTATATGAGAGAAAAATTATTCCTGATAGATGGAACAGCTTTCATTTACAGATCTTTTTTTGCCTTTATCCGTAATCCGCTTTATAATAGTAAGGGTCAGAATACAAGTGCTATTTTTGGTACGATAAATTCATTTATAAAGCTGGTAGAAGATTTTCAACCGGGACATATTGCAATTTCATTTGATAGACGAGAGAAAACTTTTCGACATAAAATAACTGATACCTATAAAGCAAATAGACCTCCCGCACCGGACGAACTTCACCAGCAGGTTGAGCCTATTAAGGAATTCTTTGCTGCAATAGGTTTATCTGATATTTCTTTAGCAGGATTTGAAGCAGATGATACGATAGCCACCCTGGCAGAAAAATATAAAGACAGATTTGATGTTATCATCGTTTCCGGAGATAAAGATTTTTCCCAACTTGTGGATACGGAAGTAACGCTTTACGATCCTAGAAAAGACATACATTTAACAGAAGAAAGTATTAAAGAAAAATACGGGATAAGTCCGGAACAATTTATTGATTATCTGGCTATTTGTGGTGACACTGCCGATAACATTCCCGGTGTAAAGGGGATAGGACCCAAAGGTGCATCCAAACTGTTAAATGAATATGATACTCTGGATGGAATTTATGAGAACCTGGATAAAATAAAAGCTAAGGGAATTTTTGAGAAATTATCTACGTTTAAAGATGATGCTTATCTATCTAAAAAACTGGTTACGATCATTCGGGATGTACCAATAATGATACCGGACGAAACGCTTTCTTTTAATTTAAAAAATTTAAAGAATGGTATTGATTTTCTCACTAATTTTGAACTTTCTTCAATAGCTAAAAAAATTGAAAAGCTCATATCTCAGTCAATAAGTAAGCCTGCAAAAAAGGAACCTGAGATAAATGAAGTACTGAGTTTTAAGAATGAATTTGATTTCAATACAGATGGAACGGAAATAAAATATCAAACAATTCTTACCGATACTAAAGATAGTTTCGCGCAGTTAATAACAGAATTAAAAACTGCTGATATAGTGGCAATCGATACAGAAACGACCTCCAAAGATCCGCATCTGGCAGAGCTGGTAGGAATCTCAATTTGTGCTGGTGAAAAGGCTTCATATTACATTCCTCTCCAGCATCAGATGGCTCAAAACCTATCTGCATCCGAGGTTCTTACGAAACTGCAAAATACCCTAAAGGATAAAATTCTTGTCGCACATAATTTCAAATATGATCTGATCGTATTAGAGAGAGCAGGTTGGAAGATCGAGGAGAATATTTTTGATACAATAATCGCCCATTATTTATTAAATCCAACCTCACGGCATTCACTGGCAAATTGTGCTATAGAAGAATTTGCACATGAAATGATACCAATCACCGAACTTATCGGGGTTGGGAAGAAACAGATAACTTTCGATCTGGTTCCAACTGATCAAGCAGCTAAATATGCTGCTGAAGATGCTTATATAACTTTCAAATTATATCATGAATATTTAGAAAAATTAAAGAAAAATGACCTTTATGAGTTATTTCAAAGTATTGAAATTCCAATGATCTATGTTCTGGCTGATCTAGAGAAAAATGGTGTCTTCATTAATAAAAAGATTTTAGCAGAAATTTCCAGACAAAATCAGAAAAGATTAGGGGAATTAACCCAAGATATTTTTGAAATTGCCGGTTCACAATTCAATTTGAATTCTCCGCAGCAACTGGCAAAAGTCCTTTTTGAAGACATGGGCATAAAGCCGGAGAAAAAGACAAAAACAGGATATTCCACCAATATCACGGTTTTAGAAAATCTGGCTAAAGATCATAAAATAGCTCGACTTCTGATTGAATACAGACAAGTATCAAAACTACAGTCAACCTATGTTTCTGCTCTTCCTGAATTGATAAATCCTGAGTCCGGTAGAGTGCATTCATCATTCAATCAAACTGTTGCCTCCACTGGAAGATTATCCTCTTCCAACCCAAATATGCAGAATATTCCCATAAGAACAGAAATGGGAAAGGAAGTGCGAAAAGCTTTTTGTGTAAGTGATGATGAACACGTGATCCTAGCAGCAGATTATTCACAGATCGAACTAAGAATATTGGCTATTCTATCTGGTGATGTAAAGATGATAACCGCTTTTAATAATAAACAGGATATTCACAGTGAAACTGCCTGCGTTGTATTCGATATACCTAAAGAAGAAGTCACTTCTGATCAGCGGCGTTATGCCAAGATCATTAATTTTGGCTTAATGTATGGAATGGGTCCTTTCAGGATCTCTCAGGAACTTGAAATTTCACGCAGGGAAGCAAAAGAATTCATTGAAAATTATTTCAATAAATTCCCAACTATAAAAGAGTATATACATTCCGGTATTCAGCAGGCAACAATTGATGGATTTGTTTCAACAATTTTTGGCAGGAAGCTTTATCTTCCCGATCTTTACAGTTCCAATAAAATGTTGGTAGAGGGTGCAAAACGGGTGGCAACCAATATGCCGATCCAGGGCAGTGCTGCTGATATAATTAAAGTTGCCATGATCTCTTTACATGAAAAGATCAAGCATGATCCTGATATAAAAATGATAATTCAGGTTCATGACGAACTGGTTTTTGAGGTAAGGAAAAATAAATTAGAAGAGGCAAAAAAACTTATTGTTAAAGAGATGGAAAGTGCAATACCTGAAAAATATATAAAAATTGTTCCCTTGATCGTCGATGTGGGAATAGGTAATAACTGGTTTGAAGCACACTAGTAAAATTATCAATAAGGAAATTAAAAGGAGAATATTATGAGTTTACATATTGAAGCAAAAAAAGGAGAAATTGCAGAGACTATTCTTTTGCCGGGAGATCCGTTAAGAGCAAAATTTGTAGCGGATAATTTTCTGGAAAATGCTATCTGTTATAATAAAGTCCGCAATATTTTTGGTTATACTGGAACTTACAAAGGTAAGAGAATTTCCGTACAGGGAACCGGAATGGGAATTCCATCAATTTCGATATATGCAACTGAGCTTATCAGAGATTATGGTGTAAAGAACCTGATAAGGATAGGGAGCTGCGGGGCAATTAAACCGGAAATAAATTTAAGAGATATAATTTTAGCAGAGGGTGCCTCAACTGATTCTCAAACGAATAAACTTGTTTTCAATGGAGCAGATTTTGCCGCAATTGCTAATTTTGAACTATTATTAAAAGCCCATAATATCATAAAAGAAAAGAAGATGACAGTTCATGTTGGGAATGTTCTCTCTTCTGATATTTTTTATTCTGATGATCCGGACTTTTGGAAGATATGGGCTAATTACGGGATCCTGGGGATTGATATGGAAGCAACTGCCCTTTATAGTATTGCCGCAAAATATGGTGTAAAAGCGTTGACTCTTCTCACTGTAAGCGATCAGATTGTACGGGGAGAAGTTACAAGCAGTGAGGAACGACAAACAGGATTTTCTAAAATGATAGAAATTGCTCTGGAAGTTGTTAGTAAATAAAATATTAAAAATTACAAAATAGAAAAGATCAAATTCAATTGAATTAAGGAGAATCAGTGGATAGTTTCTGGAGTAAGGTTATCCCGATCATTATTATATTCTTTCTGGGATATTTTTTAAAAAAAATACGATTATTTTGCAGTAATACTGCCGATACACTACTTAAATTAACTTTCTATGTAACCTTACCGGCATTAACGTTTCTCTCCGGTTCTACAACTGAATTAACTCTGAAATTCTTTTACCTTCCGATAATTGCTATTGCTGTGATGCTTATTATATTTACATTATCATATCCTATCAGTAAGAAATTCAATTTATCAAAGGCAACTCAAGGTACATTTCTAGTTGGAACACTTATCATGAATACCGGTTTTACATTACCATTCGTGCTGGCTGCTTATGGAAATCAAGGATTGGCTATCTATACAATTTTTGATTTTGGCAACACCCTGATGATATTTACTTTTGTCTATTATATTGCCATTAAATTTGGTAAGAATGAAAAAATTAAAATTCCAATTAAGAAATTCATCTTGCTTCCTCCTATTTGGGGATTGATTCTGGGAATTAGCTTTAATCTATTGAAATTTGAACTGCACTCGACAACTATAAATTTCCTTGAGATCGTAGGGAAACCAACTATATTTTTAGTGATCTTGTCACTTGGGATCTACTTTAGTCCAAAGATCACAAATCTTGGTAAAATGCTCACTGTTTTTTCCCTGCGAATAGGATTAGGTTTGTTATTAGGGTTATTGGCTGTGAATATCTTCAATATTGATGGTATTATGCGAACTTTAGTAATTCTCTTCTGTGGTGCTCCTGTAGGATATAATACACTTATATTTGCATCTCTGGAAGGACTTGATAAGGAGTTCGCTGCCAGTCTTGTTTCAATTTCCCTGCTTCTGGGAATTATCTATGTTCCTATAATAATTTATTTTTTGTAATCTCTGATTTCATGATCATCTATTTTTTGCTTTGAACAAATATTTGACAATCAAATTGATTTTTAGTTTTTGAGATCATGAATTATAAAATTTTAATTGATAATAAACAGATCGATCTGGAAATTCCACTCGATAAAATTACAATAATTGAACCTGAGAAAGTTCCTGTGTTCAATCAGGAAAAACTGGTTTACGAATCATTACAAAACCCCATAGATTCACCTGATCTCAAAACATTTTTACAAAATAAAGAAAATATTCTTATCATTGTGAACGATGGTTCTCGTAATACACCTACTGAAATAGTTCTATCAACTCTTTATGAACAGATCAAAAATAAAAATTTCAAGTTTATAGTTGCGCTAGGAACACATCGGCTACCAACCAAACCAGAATTTGACAGGATCTTTGGTAAATTTTATCATGAATTCAAAGATAGAATTTTCTGTCATGATTCACAAAATGATGAGATGACATATCTGGGAAAGACATCCTATGGTACTCCGGTAAAAATCAGTTCAGAAGTTACTAAAGCTGAAGGTGTGATAATTATAAGTTCGGTTGAACCTCATTATTTTGCAGGTTTTACCGGTGGACGGAAAAGCTATTTACCAGGTGTTTCAGCCTATGGATCAATCGAGAAAAATCATTCCCTTGCATTAAGGGATGAAGCTAAAATATTGAAGTTGGATGGTAATCCTGTTCATGAGGATATGACAGAAGCTGCCAAGATGGTTACCACCGAAACATTTTGTACTCTTACAGTTCTGGATACAAATGATAAAATATTTTATGCAGCCAGCGGGAATATCCATTCTACCCTTAAAGCTGCCTCCAAAAGGGTTATCGAAATTTTTGCACCTGAGGTTAAAGAAAAAGCTGATATCGTTATTGCCATAAATCAATCACCCTTAAATAGAAATTTGTATCAATCACAAAAAGGCTTGGAGAATTGCAAATCTATCTTAAAAGAAAATGGTATTTTTATCTTGGTTTCCAGTTGTAATGATGGTATCGGCAATAAAGCTTTTTATGAACTTATGGCATCCTGTAAATCTCCGGATGAAGTTTTCAATAAAGTGGAAGATAATTATAAATTAGGTTATCATAAAGCTGCTAAATTCGTCTCATTCATGAAGAAGAATAAATTGTGGATGGTGAGTGAATTGGATAGTGATGAGCTTGAAAATATTTTTATTAAGAATTTTTCTACACTTCAGATAGCTCTAAATAAAGCTATAATGCTTAAAGGCAAAGATGCAAAACTGAATATCGTTAAAAATGCCGGGATCACTGTTCCGCGAATTAATGGACTTAAATAAATAGAATTTCTCTTTACACCAATAGGTTACATTAATTTTTTAACCAAAGATTTTTATATTCAGAATATTTATAAAACGTAACTTAGGAGATGAAATGAAAGTTTCCGAAAAATTAGAAGATTTAAAGAAAAGAGAAGCAAAGATAAAAGAGTTGGGTGGAGAAACCAGAATAGAAAAACAGCATGCAAAAGGTAAGTTAACAGCTCGAGAAAGACTTGATCACCTATTTGATGAAGGTACATTCCGGGAACTTGACATGTTTGTGAAACATAGATCTACCAATTTCGATATGGAAACTGTAAATATCGCTTCTGACGGTGTAGTAACTGGTCATGGAAAAGTGAATGGCAGACCGGTTTTTGCTTATTCACAAGATTTCACATCACGTGGCGGGTCTCTGGGCGAAAAGCATGCAGCTAAGATCATCAAAGTTATGGATCTGGCCATGAAAGCCGGTGTGCCGATCGTAGGAATTAATGATTCAGGTGGTGCACGAGTTGAAGAAGGAATTGATTCTTTAAAAGGATATGGAGATATTTTCTTCCGTAATTCCAGAGCTTCCGGTGTTATTCCTCAAATTTCCATAATTATGGGACCATGCGCAGGTGGAGCAGTTTATTCTCCAGCTATGACAGATTTTATATTTATGGTTGATAAAAAAAGTTATATGTTCATCACAGGACCAAGTGTTATCGAAACAGTTACAGGTGAAAAAACAACTTTTGAAGAGCTGGGTGGAGCAATGACCCATAACAGTAAAAGCGGTGTTGCACATTTTGCCTGTGAAGATGATGAAGACGCTATCTATCAAGTAAAAATATTATTAAGCTTTCTGCCTGATAACAATATGGATGATCCTCCAAAACATAACGGTGGCGATGACCCTTCAAGACTTTGTCCGCAACTTGATTCTATTATTCCAGATGATCCTAAAACAGGATATGACATGAAAGATATTATTCATGCTGTTGTTGATAATGGTGAATTCTTTGAACCGCATGAATATTATGCGCAAAATGCTATTATCGGCTTTGCCAGGATGGATGGAAGACCGGTTGGTATAATCGGCAATCAGCCAATGTTCCTCGCTGGCTGCTTAGATATTAATGCTTCGGATAAGATCTCACGTTTTATAAGATTCTGTGATGCCTTCAACTTCCCAATTATTACTTTTGTTGATGTTCCCGGTTATTTACCTGGTACAGATCAGGAATGGGGTGGTGTAATACGCCACGGAGCAAAACTATTATGGAGTTACTCAGAAGCGACGGTTCCCAAACTTACAGTTACAACCAGAAAAAGTTATGGTGGTGCATATATTGCAATGAGTTCAATGCATCTTGGTGCAGATATGCTGTTTGCCTGGCCTACTGCAGAAATAGCAGTTATGGGAGCCCAGGGTGCTGTAAATATTGTTAGCTCCTATCGTAAACAAATGAAAGAAGCGAAAGATCCTGAAGTAAAACGACAAGAACTCATAAAAGAATATGAGACTGCTTTCAATACACCTTACATTGCTGCAGAACGGGGTTATCTAGATGCCGTTATACAACCTAGTGAAACCAGAATCCGTCTGATCGATGCGCTGGAAATAATGGTCACCAAAAAAGAAGCACTCCCTGCTAAAAAACATGGGAATATCCCGCTTTAGGAGAATATTTTGATAGACAAACAGAAAAAGTTAAAAGCAGCGATAATGGGTGTTCTTTATTATTTAAAACAACAAGAAGAAGAAAGCGCTAAGCCTGTTAACGGCTGGGCTAGGGCAGGTCGAGAAGAAATTATGCGTAATAGCTTAATAGTTCAATTCCGTGGTCTTAGAAGATAGATTGATCAGAGAATCGAAAATAATAATGCAGAATCAAGATATGGTGCAGAGAAGAGGGCTTACACGCTAATGCGAGTAAGCGTATAAGCGAATAAGAGGAAATGGAGATGCATAAAGATTTGGATATTTGGAAATTGGGAATTGAACTAGTAGAAAAGATCTATAAAATTACTAATTCATTTCCAGAGTCTGAAAGATTTGGTTTGATCTCTCAAATGCAGAGAGCTTCAGTTTCTTATCCTTCCAATATTGCCGAAGGAGCAGCAAGAAACTCCATTAAAGAATATATACGATTTATATATATTAGTCTTGGCTCACTTGCAGAACTTGAAACTCAAATTATCATCGCTGAAAAATTAGGGTATATTAATGATCCTAGTATTTTTGAAAATATTGAAAAAATAAGAAGAAAACATTTAAATTTTATTAAATATATGAAAAATAAAACCGCTTAAGCGCTTCGTCGCTTTTGCATTTATTTATGCACGGAGGAAATAAATGAAATTCGATAAACATGGTATTCTAGAAATGACCAAAGTCAATTATGATCCTATACGTCCAAAAGCTGCAAATCCAATTAAGATCCAGGATGTAAGTTTAAGAGATGGACATCAAAGTCTTTTTGCTACACGCGGCAGAACTGAAGATATGATCCCAATAGCAAAATTGCTGGATGATATAGGTTTTTATTCACTTGAAGTATGGGGCGGTGCAACTTTCGATGTGATGCATCGTTACTTAAATGAAGATCCATGGGAAAGAATTAAGACGCTAAAGAATTATATAACAAAAACACCCCTTTCAATGTTACTTCGTGGTCAAAATGTTGTAGGATACAGAAATTATGCCGATGATGTTGTCGAAGCATTTGTTCAACGTGCCAGTGATAATGGTATAGATATTTTCCGTGTATTCGATGCACTTAACGATTTCCGTAATTTCCAAACAGTTATTAAAATGATAAAGAAAAATAATAAACATTTTCAGGGAACTATCTGTTACTCTCTCACTGAACCAAGGATGGGTGGGAAAACCTATAATTTAGATTATTACCTGGAAAAAGCAAAGCAATTAGAAGAACTCGGTGCAGATACAATCTGCATTAAAGATATGGCTGGTCTTATTGCTCCATATGATGCCTACAATTTAGTAAAAGCACTCAAGGAACAAACAGATATTCCAATTCATCTTCATACGCATTTCACATCCGGTATGGCTGATCTCACACTTTTAAAAGCTATCGAAGCTGGTGTAGATATTATTGACACATGTATGGCCCCTTATGCCTATAGAACATCTCATCCTGCGGTGGAGCCTCTTGTTATTTCTTTCTTAGGAACCAATCGTGATAGCGGGTTGGATATAAAAAAACTCGCTGAAATCGATAAAGAAATGGAAAAAACAATTCCAAAATACAAACATTTCCTTGATGATACAAAAAATGCAATTATCGATACAAATGTTATCTTGCATCAAACACCTGGCGGAATGCTTTCCAACCTTGTAAATCAGCTGCGTCAGATGGATGCACTTGATAAACTTGATGAAGTATTTGAGACACTACCAAAAGTACGAAAACAACTTGGGCAGGTTCCTCTGGTTACGCCTACAAGTCAAATTGTTGGCATACAGACTGTGAACAATGTGTTGTTTGATAAAGATGGCGAAGAATATACCAATATTACTGAACAAGTAAAAGATCTTTGTTTTGGCTTGTATGGGAAAACTACTCTTCCGATAGATAAAGAAGTTCAAAAAAAGGCATTAAAAGGTTATCCTCGGGGTGAAACTCCAATCACAAAAAGACCGGGTGATCTCCTTAAACCGGAACTTCCAAATATAAAAAAAGAGTTTAAGGGTTTAGCAAAAAATATTGATGATGAAATTCTATGCGCACTTTATCCTGTTACCGGAAGAAGATTTCTTAACTGGAAATATGGTCATGAAGATATTCCTGAAGATGTAAAATCAAAAACTTTAGACGATGTAAAAAATGAACAGGAACTTGTTAGAAAAGCACTTTCCGGTGAACTTACAACAAAGAAAAATAAACCGGATAATGCCAGAGCTTTTGATGTTTATGTGGATGGTGAATATTTCAATGTCGAAGTGGCAGATCCTAATGCCAGACAAACAGGTTTTTCCTTTAAAAAGAAAGAAGAGATATCAGTAGAAAATGAAACAGGTAATTTAATTGCTCCTATTCCAGGCATGATAATCGAATTTAAGAAGAAGATAGGTAATGAAGTAAAAGCTGGCGATACAGTATTAGTATTAGAAGCAATGAAAATGTTCAATAACCTGGGAGCTCCTTGTGATGGTGTAATAAAGAATATTATTCGAAAAGCAGGTGATTCAGTTGCCAAAGGTGATGTCATTTGCCAAATTGAACCTAAAGAATAAGAATATAAAACATAAAAAGCCTCACATTTGTGGGGCTTTTTGTATTTATCAATTTTTTTATATTTGAGTTATTTTAAATATTTTCGATTAACCCAACCTGACCATGATTCATCATTTGGAGTTATCGTAAATTTGATCCAACCATTTTTCTCATCAACCACAAATACTGTTACACCTTTCATTAATTTCCCGATCGGATCAACAGCATAGTAAGTTCCTGGTCCAATCCTGATATTTATGTCATCAGATTTACAGGTCATAGTTTTTTGTTTTTTTGAATCCTTAGCTTGATACTTAGGATTCATAGAATATTCGATAGGTTCAGTGAGTGATTCATCTTTTACAGCTGCTTTCTTTTTAACAGGTTGAGTTTTAGTTGTTTCACTAACACCTGATTTTGGAACGATCCAGTAGTCAGTAACAAAGCCAACATCTTTTTTTAATTTATTCCCGACTGTTTCAGCTTTAGCTCTTGAATAAGAATCTGCCAATCGGAGTCGATAATATGTCGTTCCATTTTTTGTTGTTGATACAATTTTAGCTCGATAACCGGCTTTTTCTAGAATTTTCTTTTTACTTTCTGTATAATTTCTTTTTGTATTGGCTAATATCTGTATTTCAAACTCACCACTTGAACTATAAATCATTTCAGTTTTAGTAGTTTTTGTCTTAGGTGTTTTAGTTATTCCGATCTGACCAACACTTTTTCCATCAATAATTTCATCTAACCAGAAAGAGGATATATCTGGAGAAATTTTTACTATTTTATTTCCTAATGTATTCCCTTCCTCTTCACTGTATAATCCTCGTAATCTTAAACGATAGATGATATTTTTGCCCTTTGTAAGAGTAAGAATTTTTGTTTTATATCCTTTTCTTTCCAGATCAGTTTTTACTTGTTCAACTTTAGAATACACACTGCTGGCAAGTAATTGGATTTCACATTCTCTTCCAAATTCAATTTTCTTTTTTGTAACCGTGATCTCTTTTTCAACTTCTGGCTCAGGTTTTTCAGATTCTTTTACTGTGATCTCAACTTGTTCAGCCTCTTTTTCTGTTGCTACTTCAGCTGTTGTTCGGGTCCTTTGTTCCTCTAACCAGTAACCATCAATCGCAGCATATTTCTTCTTAAGATTTTCACCCAGATTTATGGCATCATCCTCATTGTATAACCCTGTAAGTCTCAAACGATATATAATTGTGCCATCTCTCATTAATTTGGAAATTTCTGTTTCGTATTGTGCCTGATCTAACTTATCTTGCAAATTTTTTATTTTTTTATAATCACTACTGGCCATTATCTGAAGTGAAAACAACTCTTCAAACACAGGAAGAAGAGGTTCAGGAGTAGTATCTTCTACAATTGGTTTTTCAATAACTTCATTTTGCGAATCACTCTTTATATTATGTGCTACTGTACCAATAACAAATCCTACAACGATAATTAAAGCTACTACGGCAAATATTATCACAATAAGCGGTAGTATATTCCTCATATTCTAACCTCTACAATTCGCAAAACCTTATAATTCATTATATATTAACTAATTACCTTTCTCACAACTATTATAAACGCTATCCCAGATCATTTGCAAGTTCTTTCTTTATATAGCATTCTCATGTGATAAAAAATCTTGATTCATTTTTGGCAACAAAAAAATATTTCAATACTTATAAATATTAAGATTACATATTTTTCTTTTAAAACTACAATACTTTGTTTGACATATTTATTAAAAGATAATTTTATAATAATTGAGATTAAGAAAGTTAAATAGGAGAATTCATGCCATGTTTCTATATACCTGATATGAGAGGAATTGAAGATGTCGTTCATATTGCAGGAACTGAATATCATCATATCACACACGTATTCCGTCGAAAAGAAGGGGATGAAGTATCATTATCTAATGGGAAAGGATTACTGACAGAAGGTACAATAAAAAGTATTACGAAAAAAGATGTTACCATTATCATAAATAAAAGATCAATAATGCAAAGATCACAACCTCAAATTGCTATTGCATTTCCTCTCTTGAAGAATAAACATGATAATGTAATAATTGAGAAATTAACAGAATTAGGTGTGTCAGATTTTTTCCCAATTATCACAGAAAGGACTATACGAAAACCTTCCGGGAATACGGTAGAAAAATTTAAAAAAGTTGCTATTGCAGCAATGAAACAATGTGATAATGCTTTTTTGCCACAAATTCATCAAGTGTTAACCTTATCAGAATTAATTCAATCTCTTAAAAATTATACTCCTTTTGTTGCGTTGGAAGTAGGAAAAAATAAAACAATTAATGAAGTCTATCCAGAACTACAAGAACAAGCAATTTGTCTAATTATTGGACCTGAAGGCGGATTCGATAACAAGGAAATTGAGTTTCTAATAAATAATAATGTGAATACTATCACACTTGGAAACCATATTCTTCGAGCGGAAACAGCAGCAATTACAGCTTCTGCTCAATTACTGGCAGTTCTTTTAGAAGAGAACCCTGAGTATTATTAATATAAATGGAACATATAATAAAAAGTATTGTCGATGCTATCAAAGAAACTAAATTTGAAAATAATACTTATATTGTTGGTGGATATGTACGCGATAAAATTATGGGGGAAATTAGTAATGATCTCGATATTGTTGTTGCACTACCAAATGGTGGAATCGATTTGGCAAAATTATTACACAATATGGGGATTTCTTCTCGTCCTGTAATATTTGATCGGTTTAGTACAGCACAGGTTATTATTGATGGTTACAAGGTAGAGTTTGTAATGACTCGAAAAGAATATTACAAGATTAATAACCGCAAACCGGATGTAACTCAAGGCACAATTACTGAAGATATCTACCGACGTGATTTTACTGTTAATTCACTAGTAATGAATGTGATGAATAGCAAAATCCGCGATATATCCGGTAAGGGAATGCCTGATATTAAAGCTAAAATTATTCGTGCTACATCTAACCCGAAAAGTATTTTTTCAGAAGACCCGCTTAGAATGTTGCGAGCTGTTCGCTTTGCTGTTCAACTGGGATTTTCAATTGAAGAAAAAACGTTGGATGGAATTGTTGCTAATGCCCAAATGCTGCTGCATATTTCTCGTGAGCGAATTCGGGATGAATTGATAAAAATTCTGCTCTCTCCAGCTCCAGCAGAAGGAATCAGGATGATGATAGATTTTGGAATTATGCAGTATGTTATTCCTGAAATTGTGAATTTAAAAGGTGCGCAGCAAAATAAATATCATGACAAGGATGTACTGGGACACACACTTATGGTTCTACAAAATACTCCACCTGATATTATTATACGTCTTTCAGTTCTTCTGCATGATATTGCCAAGCCACAAACTA
Source organism: Candidatus Tenebribacter davisii (assembly GCA_030765535.1). Lineage (GTDB taxonomy): Bacteria > Cloacimonadota > Cloacimonadia > Cloacimonadales > TCS61 > Tenebribacter > Tenebribacter davisii. The sequence continues at coordinate 8,642 of JAVCCH010000088.1, read as the reverse complement.
AAACTCAGGATGAAAAAGGAATTCATTTCTATCATCATGAAATTGCAGGAGCAAAGCTATCCAGGAAGATTTTAACTAATCTCAAGTTTCCAAAAGAAACGATCGGAAAAGTTTTAAAGTTAATTAAAAATCATCTGAGGTTAAAAGCATTTGGAGACGAACTAGAAAATTTATCTGATGTTGCTATTCGACGTTTAATAATTCAATTAGGTACTGATCTGGAATTATTACTTCCGCTTATTCATGCTGATAATATTTCTCATGCTGCAGCTTATTGCAATCCTAACCAAATTCCAAATTTAAAATTACGGATTGCGACCAATATAAAAAAAATAAATGGAAAAAAGTTGCCAGTAACCGGAAGAGATATTATGTTACATTTTGAGTTAAGTGAAGGGGAAAAAATTGGGAAAGCTTTGGAACTAGCTCATGATATTTGGCTGAAACATCCACATTGGAATAAGACTGAGATATTAGATATGATAGAATTTGAGGGGGAATTATGGAAGGAAAAAAAGTAAACAAGATCGTTCAAGAAGCCGTAGTTAAAGCTGTACACACTGGTGAAGATGTAATAACCGCAGTTGGAAATGTAACCAAGGAAATAATTTCGACTATCAAAAATGAAGACCTGAACAATAAAGAAAAAGCTCAAAAATTGGCTAAGGAAGCTTTGGAAGGTGCTAAAGAAGGTTTTGAAAAATCAAAACCGCCAACAGAAGAATTTGTGAAGAAAGCTTCAATTGCCATTAACGATTCATTTAAAGAACATGCACCAAAAGTAGCCAGTTTTGTTAAAGATGTCTTTTCTGGAATTGTGGATGGAACTAAAGAAGTAATCCATGAGCATAAAAAAGAAACAGAAAAACCGGGAAAAGAGAAAAAATCTGAAAAAGAAGAATAAAAAAGAGCTGAGAAATAGTTCACTATTGATAAATTATAAATAGGATGAGATTTCTCATCCTATTTATAATTATTTAACAAATTAATTTTTATAATGTTTCAGTTCGGAGGAGTATATGTTAAATAAAAAGAAATTTATATTAAATATTCCACCTGAAAAAGCAGATTTTCTAATTGAGGAAAAAATTGTTGCTGGTGAGATCATGCTTAATCTTAAGATCAAGAATATTGAGCAATGGAAAACTACTGAAATAAAATTCAAAGCCTGGAATGGCGAAAACTATGAGTTATTAAAATCAATCTTTAAGAATAATAAAGTTGCAAAAGATTATTCATCTTCAGGTTGGTCTATAGGAAATATCCTCGTTTCTGATCTTAAACTTTCTGAAAAAATAATGAAACTGCGTAACGACCTGCAAGAAAAACTGGATAAATTGAATTCTATAAAATTAAGTTTGGGAATTTTTAAAATTAAGCTCGATACAGGCAAAAGGGATAACAGTAAAAAAATATTCTTCGTTCATGGAACGAATTGCAGTACAAAAACAAAAGTATTAAATTTCATCAATGATCTCGGACTGGAACCGATCATATTACAGGATTTTATTGCAGGTGGAAAAACATTGATAGATGAGATCCAGAAAAGATCTGAAGTAAAATTTGCTGTTGTTCTACTCACACCGGATAATGTTGGCGGCATCCATCCTGATAAATTAGGTTTTCGGGCAGATCAGAATGTTCTATTGGAATTGGGAATTTTTGTCGGCTTATTAGGCCGAAAAAATGTATGCGGATTGTATACAGGAGAAATACAATTACCTGAAGATTATCATGGATTTGAGTATGTAAAAATAGATAGCTCCGGAAAATGGCAGGAACAAGTTTTTAAAGAGCTCACTGAGGCAGGATTTGACATTAAGTGATCATTAATATATAGTGCCTTGAAAATTGGAGTTATTTAATGAAAGAATCACTTGTATACAAAATTAAGCAGGCAATTTAATGAGAGCAATAATAATTGTAATTGATAGTTTCGGGATAGGAGCACTTCCTGATGCTAAAAATTATGGAGACAATGGTTCAAATACAGCTTTGCATATTTGTGAAACAATCAAAGGTGAAAAATGGAAAGTTCTGAACAAACTAGGATTAGGTAATACCTCTATAATTCTTGGGAACGAGTTACCTGGCTGTGGTGCTGTTAGTAATCCACTGGCAAGTTACGGAGTAATGAAAGAAAAATCTCCCGGGAAAGATACAACTACTGGTCATTGGGAAATTGCCGGACTTGAACTTGAGACTGCTTTCACAACATTTCCTCCTGAATATCCATCCTTTCCTCAAAAATTATTAGAAAACTTTACTCTCGCAACTGGAAAAGAAGTGATCGGTAACAAATCAGCTTCCGGTACTGTGATAATTGAAGAACTAGGTAGAGAGCATATGGAAACCGGAAAGCTTATTGTGTATACATCCGGTGATTCGGTTTTACAAATTGCGGCTCATGAAGATGTTGTTTCAGTAGAAGAACTTTATAATATCTGTGCCAAGGCAAGAGATCTCTGTGATCAATATAATGTTGGTAGAGTTATTGCCAGACCCTTTATTGGAAAACCAGGTAATTTTACAAGGACAAGTAGCAGGCATGACTATTCCATAAATTATACAGGTGAAACAATTTTTGATTTTCTCCAAAAGAAAAATGTAAATACTGTAGGTGTTGGAAAGATCGGAGATATATTTCTAGAGAGAGGAATTAATGATTCTTATCACGATAAGGGTAATGATGCCTGTATTAAAAGGACAGAAGAATTATTAAGCAAACCTGCCAAGGAAAATGAATTCATATTTATAAATTATGTGGATACTGATATGCTTTATGGTCATAGGAGAAATCCACAAGGTTACTATGACGAAGTTGAAAAGATCGACAAACATCTGGATAACCTTCTACAAGTACTAAGGAAAGATGAATTACTTATAGTTACTGCTGATCATGGCTGTGATCCAACCTTTAAAGGTACTGATCATACTAGAGAATATATCCCGCTTCTATGTTATCAAAAAAATTCAATTCCCGCAAACCTGGGGATCAGAGATCAATTCTCTGACATCTCTGCTTCCATAGCAAAATTCTTTGATCTGCCGGAATATCCTCGTGGAGTCTCATTTTTATAGAATGAATTATATTTTGTTTTCAAATAAGGTCATAGTTTCTTAGCATAACCATTTTTTTATCACTTAATTTGACAAATTTTCCTTTTATTCCACAAATACAACCATAAAATAAAGGATTGATAATATGATAATTACTAAACCAACTTTGTTATTGGATCTACAAAAATGCAGAAAAAATATCTATAAAATGGTTGCAAAGGCAAAAAAAAATGATCTGATTTTCCGTCCTCATTTCAAGACTCATCAATCAATTCAAATTGGAGAAATTTTCAGAAAAGCAGGTGTTGATAAGATCACAGTCTCGTCAATTGGAATGGCTCAATATTTTGCTGATGCCGGTTGGGAGGATATTACAATTGCCTTTCCTTTCAATATATTAGAAATATCTGAGTTCGAGGAATTGGCAGAAAAAATTGATCTTAATGTCCTGATATCTTCCAAAGCCAGTGCAGAAAAATTAATTACGTTAACTAATAGAAAATTGAATTATTTCATCGAAGTTGATGCAGGTTATCATCGTTCTGGCCTTGATGCTGAGAATCTTGAACAAATAGAAAACACAATTTCCATATTTAGGAATAAACATATCTTCAAAGGATTTCTTACACATTCCGGTAATACCTATCAGGCAAGATCTAAAGAAGAAATTTTAAAGATCCACAAAGACACATCAACAAAAATGAAAGCTCTAAAAGATAAATTTATAGATCAATATCCCAATATTATAATTTCAACTGGAGATACACCTTCCTGCACTCTAGCAAATGATTTTGATGGAATAGATGAGATAAGACCTGGTAATTTTGTCTTTTTCGATTTGATGCAATACAACCTGGGTGTATGTAAATTTGATGAAATAGCTGTCTGTGCAGCCTGTCCTGTGGTTGATATTAATCCTGCCAGAAACCAGATCGTGATCTATGGAGGAGGTGTTCACTTTTCAAAAGAATACCTGCTTAATAATGGAAATAAAAATTTTGGCGAGGTAGTAAATTTAACAAGTTCCGGCTGGCAAAGATCAGAGAAATTATCATGGTTAACTTCTCTATCCCAGGAACATGGGATAATCCAGGCATCCGATGAATTAATGAATAAAATTGCTATTGGTGATATTGTCGGTATTATTCCAGTACATTCTTGTATGACAGCAAATTTAATGGGTTCATATAAAACTTTTGATGATAATTCACTGGATCATAAATAATGGTATAATGAGCAATAAAACTAAAGCTGTAATCCTGATGCTGATCTCATCTTTTGCTTTTGCCCTGAGTGCAGCTGCTGTTAAACTAGCAGGAAATCTGCCAGTATTTGAAAAAGTGTTTTTCCGAAATATCGTTTCAGTTGTAATTGCCTTTATTGTATTAAGACAGAAAAAAATGCCTGCTTTTGGGAAATTAGAGAATCAGAAATATTTGATTTCCCGTTCTTTACTTGGTATTTTGGGAATGGTTCTATATTTTTATGCGATCACCCATCTTGTGCTGGCAGATAGTGCAATACTACATAAGTTATTCCCCTTCTTTGTTACGATCTTCGCCTCGATCTTTTTGAAAGAGAAGATATCCAAGATCCAGATACCTGCCCTTATCCTCGTATTCTTTGCTGCTCTTCTAATTATAAAACCCCGCTTTGACTATAGTATTTTACCTGCACTTGCCGGCTTTGGCTGTGCTGTTATTTCTGGTATGGCTTATACTTTAGTTCGTTTTTTAAGAGATAGAGAACATCCTTCTACAATAGTTTTTTACTTTTCACTCAGCTCTCTTGTAATCCTCTCTCCCCTGGTTATTTTAGATTTTCAAGAACCAACCTTTATACAATGGATATACCTTTTAATGATAGGTATATTTGCAGCAATCGGACAATTCTCTTTAACTTATGCCTATCGGTTTGGAAAAGCCTCAGATATATCTATTTATAATTATTCAAATATAATTTTTGCCGCTGTTATCGGCTTCTTCATCTGGGGAGAGATATCTGATATTTGGAGTATTACCGGTGGTTCAATAATAATTATAATATCAATCATCGTGTTTATATACAACAACAGATCAAAAGAAACCTCAGAAGTAACTCCATATTTAAGCGACAATTAATGCAGTTGAGATTCATTCTCAATAAAATTCTTGACTTTTAATCTATTTATTTTTTCTTTGATACAGTTTGATTATTGGAGTTGTATTATGAAAAATGAAAAAGTTCTGTACCGGGAATATTTAAAATCTAAAAATCTTAAATTAACTAAACCGCGTTGTGTTATTCTGGCAGCTATTTTTGAAAATCATGGACACTTCAATGTTGATGAACTTTATGAACAGATTAGGGAAAAACACAAAAATGTTTCTCGTGCTACCATCTATCGAACAATACCTCTCTTGATTGAATCAGGAATGATAAGACAATCTCTTCGATGTGAATCAAAAGATATTTATGAACATACATACGGCAATGAAAATCATCTCCATTTTATTTGTACAAATTGCGGAAAAATTATTGAAACAAGTTTTAGTAAAGTAGCTGATCAAATTGATAAATTAGCTAAAAATGAAGGTTTTGAGATTACAGAATATTCTCTAGCCGCTCGTGGATTATGCAAAAAATGTAAAAAAAAGGAATTAAAAAGTGAGAAATAAATTATTTGGAAGATCACATAGACATCAAAATTTCCATCAAGATATGACAAATAATAATTTTCATACTGTTCATAATTTGAAAATTGGTGAATCGGCAATGATAAAAGATATCTTAGGTGGGAGACAATTCATCAACAAAGCAGAATCATTAGGAATTAGAAAAGGTATCCAAATAACCAAGATATCCTCTCAGATAATGCAAGGTCCTATCACAGTGAAAGTTGGTCAAACCCAAATTGCTATTGGTCATAGAATGGCTAATAGAATTATAATCGAATAAAAATATGAAAAAAATATTATTAGTTGGAAACCCCAATGTAGGAAAAAGTGTTATTTTTTCACGCCTTACAGGTGTACATGTTGTAGCGTCCAATTATTCTGGTACAACAGTTGAATATACAAAAGGGACCATGCGTATTGGTTCCGAAAGAGCTGAAGTTCTTGATATCCCCGGAACCTATACTCTATCACCCGATTCCAAAGCAGAACAAGTAGCAGCTGAGATGATCAACAATTTTAAAGAAGAAGACGGTAATATTTTCGTTAATATAATTGATTCTACCAATTTAGAAAGAAATCTTGCACTTACCCTGGAGCTTATCAAGAAAAAAATTCCACTTGTAGTCTGCTTAAATATGTGGGATGAGGCTAAACATACCGGTGTTAAGATCGAGGTAGAGAAATTAGAAGAAATACTGGGTGTCCCTGTTGTTCCAACCACAGGTATTACCGGCGAAGGGATAAAACATCTTGTTTCCCACTTTGATAAAGCAAAACTCAGCAAATTTACATTTAAAGATAAATGGCATGCAATAGGTAAAATTATTGAAGTTGTACAGGAATTAAAACCCCGTCATCATACCTTTGGAGAAAGACTTGGTGATGCATCCATTCACCGTTTTTGGGGAATTCCAATCTCATTGATAATTTTATTGGCTGCTTTTTCGATTATACGGTTTATTGGTGAATCACTTATTTCCTATGTATTTGAACCTTTATTCAATAATATCTGGGCTCCTATAATGATGAAACTTTCAACTATCCTTGGAGGTAAGGGAGTTATTCATCATATAGTTATTGGTAATTTAGTAGATGGACAAATAGACTTCGTGGAATCACTAGGATTGCTTACTACAGGACTTTTCGTACCTATTGCCATGGTATTGCCATACATTATTGGTTTCTATTTGATCTTAAGTTTTTTAGAAGATTCAGGGTATCTTCCCCGTTTAGGTATACTTGTAGATAATTTTATGCATAAGTTGGGAATTCATGGATTGGCAATTGTTCCAATGCTATTGGGGCTTGGTTGTAATGTTCCGGGAGCAATGGCAGCAAGGATATTGGAAACCAAACGTGAAAGATTTATTGCTTCCACAATGATGGCTATTGCTGTTCCCTGTTTTGCACAATTGGCAATGGTAGTTGGACTGGTTGGGAAACACGGAGCATTTGCTTTATCGTTAGTTTTTGGAACTCTCTTCTTGGTCTGGGTTTTATTGGGATTCTTTCTAAATAAAATCATGAAAGGAGAAAGTCCTGAAATTTTTATTGAGATCCCGCCTTATCGACTTCCCAGTTTCAGAGTATTAATGAAAAAACTCTGGATGAGGGTCTGGGCATTCATTAAAGAAGCTATTCCTTTTATGCTGTTAGGTGTACTTTTCATGAATGTGCTTTATGCTCTTCATATTATAGATTTTATTGGAAAATTAACTGAACCTATCATTACAGGAATCTTAGGTCTTCCAAGAGAAGCTGTAGGTGCACTTATTGTAGGTTTCCTGCGTAAAGATGTTGCTATTGGAATGCTGAGCCCTCTTAACATGAACATGGGGCAACTTGTTATTGCATCAGTTGTTCTAACAATGTATTTTCCGTGTATTGCAACTTTTACAGTTCTGCTGAAAGAACTTGGAATTAAAGATATGTTAAAATCATCAGCAATAATGGTCTTCTCAACTCTAGTTGTTGGTGGTATTATGAATATATTTCTATAAATCAGTTTAAGTGTTATTTAAATCAGCTATAGTTATTAAGAGATATCTTGATTACTTTTTTATTTGACATAAAAAGTAAGTATATGTTTTTTATTTATATGTTTAAAACTCTTTAGTTTACAAGAAACTTGGAGGTAAAATGAAAAAATTATTTATTCCTTTTTTCTTAATTTTTATAATTTTCATAAGTCTTTATTCTATTCAGGAAATATCTCCTTATCTACAAAAAACTCATGTTACCCCGTCTGATAACATCTGGGATATTATCTATACTTTTGAGACTTCTGCTGCAGGGATGCCCGGTATTGAATCTGATGGAGTTAATATCTATACAACAACATGGGATGATAATATTTTCTCTCGTTATGAAATGGATGGGACTTATCTGGAAGACTTCACAATAATGGGAGTAGAACATATTCGCGACATGGCTCATGATGGAACATATTTCTACGGAAGCCCTGCTTCGATGAAGATCTACATTATGGATCTGGATCGCAGATATATTCAAACCTAGTAGGAATCAGTGACTCCGTTTATGGTTCTGCTTATGATCCCTTGCCCTATCTCAATGACGATCATTCTTATCAAATCACATTTAAAGAAAAACAACGTGCTATTACTTCTGGGCAATCTGCTGTTTTATACCAAAAAGAGGAGTGTTTAGGTGGCGGAATTATTGTTTAACAAATCTTCTATAAAACTTAACTATTTTCTAAAAATTAGCTTATTGGAGTTGACTTTTTCTATATAAAGTTTTAAAGTATAGTGTTATTATAAACATATAAAGGATTATTCTGTTCTTTAAAAATAGATAAATAATAAATTAGAAAAAACTTGAAAAAATAACCAAAAAAAAGGTTCTAAGGAGGAATCATGAAAAAAGGTTTATTTTTAATAATAGTAATCATAATGATTACTGGTC
>JAVCCH010000212.1 GCA_030765535.1 Candidatus Tenebribacter davisii | reverse complement strand
GTACCAACTCATCATATTCTTCCGGAGAAACCCATTTTATGTTTAATCCAAAGGAATGTTGGATCTTCATGAGATCCTTTAGCTTTTTTTCATCTTCATCATTATAGGCAGGGTAACTGTAACCATTAGCGATCCAACCAATATTATCACCATATTTATTCTTCCAGGTAGAAAATATATCAATGCTTCTTTGAGATACTTTTATCTTTCCAAAATCTGAATGGGTGGCACGAATACCGCCAATAGCTTTTTTATTATTTTTCTGTCCGGGAGATGATTTAGAATCGATCACCAGAACATTTAATTTCTTTTCTGATAGAGCCAATGCTGTTGGAACACCAATCGAACCTGCTCCAATTATGATCACATCATAATTTTTCATTTTTTGCCTCCATCAGCGAATTTACCTAATGGTACTTCAACGAAGACGGGTCGTCTTGTATTTACCTCAACTACATTGAGATCAATTCCTTCCTGCCTGAATAATTGTTTAATTAAATTATCACAAGACTTAGCTCCACATGGTCCCATTCCTGCTCGTGTTATTGCTTTGATCTGGTTCATATCGGTAACACCTTTTCGTATGAGATCACGGATCTCTTTTGCTGTAACTCTCTCGCAAAGACAAACCATCTCATCATCAGGCATATATATGCTTTCTGTTTCTTTTTGTTGTGAAATTTCTGCTTCCTGGATTCTGAAGGAAACGATCTTCTTGACAATATTTTTTGGAGCTTTTAACTTAATAAGTTGAGTCTTGTTGTTCTCTTCAATATCAACAACCTGTGTAACTGCAAATTTCCCAATTTCCTTTCCAGTTATATCCACACAAAAGATATCATCTCCAACACTGATCTTATGATTCGAAACTTCATATGGAAGTGTTACCGTTGGAAAATCTTTATCTTTGCGGAAATCTACTAATGTAATAGCAAGTCCAGGACAAATAGCAACACACTTTCCACAACCAATACACTTACCATTAAAAACCGGTAAACCCATGATCTGATCACCTTCCATTTTAATCGAATTCATCGGGCAAATAGTACTACAAGGATTACAGGGTATTTCCTGAATACAGTGAATTACCGGGAAAACACCATCTTCGTTTTCAGGTAATTTATATTCTGAGATCTTACCAGGTTCTTTCTTCAAGATCTTTGCTTTATCGTACCAGCTGTCGGGTATATCTTCTACTTGCGGATCAATTTCCTTTGCTATTTTTAGTCCCGCGATTTTACCATTGAACATGGCAGAAGATGCTTCAGCGATCTCTTTAGCATCACCAGTAGATATCACTCTAATTCCTGCCGTTTCAGCTTCATCAGTAAATTCACTTACGCTTTCCAGTCCTACAGCTATAAGAAGTGTATCACATTCAAATGTTTTTTCTGTTCCTAATATTGAATTAAATTTTTCATCAATTTGTGATATCGTAACCGATTCAACTGATTCTTTTCCATTTGCCTGCAATACAGTATGAGATGTATAAACAGGTACTCCAAGCCTTACCAGTTTATCAGCATGAACTTTGTACCCACCACATTTCGGCATTGCTTCTACTAACCCAACAACTTCAATACCAGCTTGCAGCGCATGATAACCAGCAATGAGTCCAACATTTCCACCGCCCACGATGAAAAGTCTTTTTGTTGGTGATACAAGATCACGATTCACTAATGTTTGAAATGCTCCAGCTCCATAAATTCCAGCTAATGAATTCCCTTTAAAACGTAAGAATTTTTCTCTAGCTCCAGCAGCATTTAATATGAATTCCGGTTTTACTAACTTGTATACATCATTCTTTAATATACCTACCTTTTTATCTTTATAAACATAAAGTGCGATGCTGTTTGACCAGATATCTATATTTTTGTTTTCACTTACTTTTTTTGTCAGCATCTTACCAATATCAATTCCCCTGGTACCAGCATAAGAATCCTTTACTGAACCAAAAAATTTATGAGTTTGCAATACAAGTTTTCCACCTGGTTCAGTTTTATCATCAACTATCAAAGTTTTGATGCTATGCTCACCTAACTGGATAGCCGCTGAAAGCCCAGCAGGTCCTCCACCAATTATCAATACGTCATATTCGAATTCTTCAATGTCGCTAACATTATGTTGATCTGTATCCGGTAATTCAGGTAGTCCTTCTACACTTTCTACTTTCATTCCCGGCTGTACAATTGTCATACAGGATTTTTTCGGAACTCCATCCACTAACACTGTACATTTTGCACATTGACCATTTGCACAAAATATTCCCTGTGCACTATGATCTTTAGGGTGATGCCCGAAAATTTTTATTCCATTGGCAAATAATGCGGATGAGATTACTTCGTTTCTATTAGCATTCAGCTTCTTCCTATTCCAATAAAATGTAATTTCTTCCTGATCTTTGACTTGTAAAATCGGATGTTCTTTAATACGATTATCACTCATTTACTACTCCATAATAATAATAATTTTTTTTCTTCAAAAAAAGTATTAGAATGTATGTCAAGTAAAAGGTTTATTACGTTTTGCAGTTCTATCAGTAGTAAATTTTCCTCTTGACACCTAATTGCACATTAAGCTTATTTTGTATTAATGGATTTATTAAATAGTATTTTTGTAGAAAATTATTTTCATAGTTTACATATAGATACATTTGCATCTATACATAATTATTTAAATTATAAAATTTCAAAGAAATGAATTGAATGATAATATCGTAATTAAGAAATATGTGTGTTACTTTCGTTAAATAAATATTAATTGATATCAATTAAAAAAAAGGAGAAGTAATGAAAAAATTATTTTGGATTTTTGTAACAATTGCTGCTATTATGCTTATTTCAGGATGTGGCGGTAATACTGCCAAAAGTGAAAAGCTAAAAGCTGGTTTTGTATACGTTGGCCCGGTGAGTGATGCTGGTTGGACAACATCTCATGATCAGGGACGTTTAGCAATGGAAGAATTAGATTTTGTAGGAGAATCTGTTTTTGTAGAAAGTGTTCCTGAAGGGGCAGATGCAGTTCGTGTAATTACTGAAATGGCAGAATCCGGCTGTGACATTATCTTCACAACATCATTTGGATATATGGACCCTACACTGGAAGTTGCCAAGCAATATCCTGATATAACTTTCTTGCATGCAACCGGTTACAAAACAGATGTGAATTTCACAAACTACATGGGTAGAATGTATCAGTCTAAGTATTTGGCTGGTATAGTTGCAGGTAATATGTCGAAATCAGGTAAGCTGGGTTATGTTGCTCCGTTCCCGATTCCAGAAGTTGTTCGTCTTATCAACGCATATACACTTGGTGCTAAAAGTGTAAATCCTGATGCAACAGTACAAGTATTATGGACAAACTCATGGTTTGATCCGGTACATGAGAAAGAAGCTGCCAATACAATGATCGCAGACGGCTGTGATATAATAACACAAGGTACAGACTCAGCAGGTCCACAGGAAGCTGCTCAAGCTGCAGGGGTTTATTCAATTGGATATGACAGTGATATGAGCATGTTCGCTCCAAAAGCACATCTTACAGCTCCAATCTGGCACTGGGGTATTTATTACAAAGATGTTGCTACAAAAGTGCATGAAGGTACTTGGACAAATGAACCTGTCTGGTGGGATATGGGAACAGGCATTACAGGACTTGCTCCATATAATGAAGTAGTTCCGCAAGAAGTCAGAGATCAAGTTGCTGAAGTAAAAGCTAGTATTATCGCGGATGATCAAATCTTTACTGGACCACTTTATGACAACATGGGTAAAAAACGTGTTGAAGATGGTGTAGCTCTTACAGATGGCGAAAAACTCAGTATTCAATGGTTTGTAAAAGGTGTAAAAGGTAAGATACCTGAAGCCAAGGGATAAGATAGATTAATTTTACAGGAGGTTGAATTTTCAACCTCCTGTTATTTTTTTATTTATTTGATAGTGTTAAATAATAACGATATTTAGGAGATTATCTTGTCTGAGAAAAAAGTGAATTCCACTCTCGTTCTAATGAAGAACATCTCAAAATCATTCTATGGAAATAAGGTTAATACCGATGTTGAATTTAAATTAGAAAAAGGTGAGATCCATGCACTACTTGGTGAAAATGGTGCAGGGAAAACCACTCTCATGAATATGTTAACAGGTGTGTATTTCCCAGATGAAGGAGAAATATATTTCAAAGGGAAAAAATTGGCTTTCAAGTTTCCAGGAGAAGCTTTACAAATTGGAATTGGTATGGTTCATCAACGCTTTAGTCTGGTTGGTAATCTTACAGTTTTAGAAAATTTAATTCTTGGACATCCTGAAAATAAATTTATAATTAATATTCCAGAAAAGAAAAAATTAATTAAAACTTATATGGATCAATTTAATTTCCAGATTGATCTAAATGCAATTGTCGGAGAACTTCCTATTGGATTGAGACAAAAAGTAGAGATCCTGAAAATGTTAGTTCGGGAAGTTGATGTACTTATTGTTGATGAACCAACTACTGTACTTACAAAACAAGAAGCCGACAACCTAATGCAGATATTAAAAAATATTGCAAAAACCGGGAAAGGAATAATTTTTATAACGCATAAAATGTCCGAGGTTTTTCAAATAGCTGATAAAATTACTGTTCTAAGAAAAGGAATAAAAATTTCAACTGTAAATAAAAATGATACTAATCCGCGTGAATTAGCTAAAATGATGGTTGGAAAGGAAAGTGAAATTACCTTTGATAGACCAAAAGTGAATACTATACCCGATGTTGTAAAGGTACAAGATCTGTTTGTAAATTCCGACAAAGGAGTTTTAGCCGTTAATAGCCTCTCATTTAATGTAGCTGGTGGTGAGATAATTGGAATTGCAGGTGTTAGCGGAAATGGTCAAGTAGAGCTGGCAGATGCACTTACTGGCAATAGAGACATAATCCGCGGTAAAATATTTTTTAAGGGAAAGGACATTTCAAATGACTGCCCGGTTGATAGAATTGATAAAGGGGTTAGTTATGTTCCCGGAGACAGGATCAATGTAGGGGTTGCAGGTAGCAGATCTGTTTGGGAAAATATTATTATGAAAGTCTACCGCTTACCAGAATTCAAGAAAGGATTACTTTTGAATAATAAAAAGTTAAGAGAATATGCAGATAAAATTATCGAAAAGTATAATATCTCTTTACCTGGTATCAACCTCCCCGCACTATTACTTTCAGGTGGAAATCTGCAGAAATTGATAATTGGACGCGAAATGGAACGTGATTGTGATCTTTATGTATTTGTTTATCCTACTCGTGGTTTGGATGTAGGAGCTACTGATTTTGTAAGAAATGCTATTTTACAATTAAGGAATCTTGGGAAAGCGATCATTTTAATTTCTGGAGACTTTGATGAAATTTTCGGTTTATCTGATAGAATAGCTGTAATGTATGAGGGACAATTTACAGGGATATTCAATAATGGAGATCACTCTCTAGAGGAAATAGGGTTAATGATGAGTGGCCAATCCGAAGAAGAAGTAGCAAAGGAGATGACTAATGTTTAAAATCAAACTTGAGCAAAAAGAGAGAGTTTCAAAAAGAGAAGACATTATCATCACTCTTTCTGCAATTGTAATTGCATTGGTCCTTTCAGGAATTTTTATCGCTTTTAACGGTGTGAATCCATTTGTTGCTTTGTGGAAAGTATTCACCTCTGCACTTGGTTCTCCTTATGGTATTTCTGAAACTCTTGTAAAGGCTATTCCGCTTATCTTCACAGGATTAGCAGTAGGAATAGCCTTAAATAGTAAATTATGGAATATTGGTGCAGAAGGACAATTATTCGCAGGAGCTACACTTGCCACTGCATTTGTTATTTACGGGCCTGTTCTTCCCAAACCACTTGAGTTAACCGTTTTAGTAACTCTTGGTGCTATTGGTGGTGCTTTATGGGCAGCGATACCGGCTTTATTGAAAATTAAATTTAAAATGAATGAAGTAATTTCAACTCTGTTACTTAATTATGTAGCTATAAATATTGCTGATTATTTTCTATTTGGTCCATGGAAAGGAAAAGATAATTTTCCATATACACCTGAGTTTCCCACGGAAGCTAAACTTAGCAGAATAGGTTTTGGAAGAGTTCATTCAGGGCTTATTATTGCCTTGGTTCTAGTTATTCTCCTATACATTTTAATATATCATACCAAAGCAGGTTTCAAATTAAGAATGACAGGCTCAAGTTTGAAAGCTGCAAAATATGCAGGTATTAATATAAAAAAAACGATGTTCATGGTATTCCTGTTAAGTGGTGCTTTAGCAGGATTAGCCGGGGTTTGTCAGATCACCGGTATTGAATATAAACTTCATCAACATATTTCCACCGGCTATGGTTATACGGGAATTATCGTTGCCTGGCTAGCTCGTACCAATCCATTTATCATTGTGATTTTTGCTGTTTTTCTCAGTATAATGCTAAAGGGAGCAGATTCTTTGCAAATCGCTATGCGTCTTCCAGCCGCAGTTGGAACCGTGATGCAGGCACTTATTCTATTTGCAATCCTGGGAAGTGAATTATTTAAAACTTACAATGTCAAACTCATCAGGGGGAAATAATGACTGATATTATCACGATCCTTTATGCTGCCATAGCTAGCGGAACAATTATACTTTATGCAACAATCGGTGAGATCATCACAGAGCGATCAGGCATTTTAAATCTTGGAGTGGAAGGCATCATGCTAATGGGTGCTTTCTTTGGTTTCTATGTAGCCTACACAACAGAGAGCTTACTTTTAGCAATTCTAGGAGCTGCGCTTATTGGTGGTTTGATGGGTTTGATCCACGCTTTTATGACGATTACATTACAGGCAAATCAGGTAGTATCGGGTCTTGCCTTAACAATGTTTGGGACCGGAGCGAGTGCATTTTTTGGTGTAAGCATGGTTGGAAAAACATTAAAAACTTCGTTTGAAGTTGTATCCATTCCTCTTCTAAGTAAGATTCCGGTTTTAGGTGAAATTTTATTTAAACACAATATTTTAGTTTATATCGCATTTATCTTACCAGTGATAGTATGGTTTGTTTTTAATAGAACAAGATGGGGACTTGCCTTACGAAGTAGTGGAGAGGAACCGCTTTCTAGTGAGATTATGGGAATAGAGGTTATTAAGATCCGTTATATCGCAACAATTGTAGGCGGTATTTTTATAGGTATAAGCGGTGCTTATCTCTCGGTTGGTTATTCCAAATTGTGGGTAGAAGGAATGACAGCAGGTAAGGGTTGGAT
>JAVCCH010000017.1 GCA_030765535.1 Candidatus Tenebribacter davisii | reverse complement strand
TATTAATATTATCTCTCACTCACCACACTTCTATCTCTTGTTTTTTCTGTAATGATCTATTAAAAAATACCTCATTCGTTTGAGGTTCGGCAAATTTGAAATCTACCCCTTTTATGTCAAATTCTTTGTTGGTTTTTTGTGTTTTTTTTTCTATTGATTAGAAAATATAAATTTTTTATTAACCTCTGTATTGATTTGATGCATATCTACGTAATTTGACCACACTTCTAAAGTTTCAAGAGACATTCGTATTTTCGCTTTTTTTGTATGAGAACCTACATGTGGAGAGAGTATTACATTTGGATATTCCGCAAACTTTTTCATTTTCCAAGGTTCTTCTGAAAAAACATCAGATGCAAAACCTATTACTTTACCCTTCAATAAACCATGAGAAACTGCTTGTTCGCTTACAACTTTTCCCCGTGAGGTATTTACTAACCAGATTGGATTTTGCAATATATCCAATTCTTTGAGATTAAAATAATTTCTCGTTTCAATTGTCAGCGGACAATGAAAAGTAAGCAAATTACACCACTCAAGTCCTTCCTTATATATAATGGGCTCAATGTTTTTTTGTTTCCATTCAGAAATAGATAAATACGGATCAACTCCCCTCACTTGTGCCCCAAGATACCTCAAAGTGTCTGCTACTCGTGTACCTACTCTTCCAACTCCAACCACAAGAACGTTTAAGTCTGATACTTCCCAGTTGGGTTTAATATTCTCCTTCCAATTGCCTTTTAACATTTGATCCTTACAAATCTGATGCTGTTTTATTAATGCTAATATAAACGATAGAGTTTGTTCATACGCTGCATAAGCATTTGCTTCGGGAGTATTACATACTATTACATTTCGTTTTTTAGCTTCGCTTAAATCAATATTATCAAATCCAGTTCCCGCACGGATGAGCATTTTTAGATTAGGAAAATCTGCGAAATAATTCTTATCAAAGTTTATTTTAGTTCGAATTATTATTATTTTAATTTCACTTTTTGAATTACAACTTTCAGTAAAGAAAGCGTTCAATCCTTTTCTCTGGATCTCTTCCCAGAATAGATTCGGCATTGTTTCCATAACAAGTGTTTTCATCTACTATCCTATTAATTTAAATTTTCTAATTTATAATAGTAACATTTACATTTTTTCATATGTTTTGAAATGAGTTTTTGCTACTTCGTTTAATCTGTTTTTAGAATATTTTTCAACAAATTCTTTACCAACTTTTATCACTTTCTCTGATGCACCTTTTGGGAACTTCAATTTGTATCTAAGTGAAAGTTTATCAATGCTATTTAAAAAATGATAACGTGCGATAATAGATGCTGCTGCCACAGCGATATCATCTTCTGCTTTTATTTTGTGAATAAGTTTAATACTTTTCATTTCTACAAGTGAATTTGTGAGAACTTGATCACTGGTAAATTTGTCTACTACAGCTCCTTCAAATTGATTTTTCTTATTCAAATTTATTATTACTCGTGCATGCATCCAGGCTAACATTTCGTTCAATTTTTTATTCCCCTGACGGAATTTTGCATACAGCTCATTATATTTGGCCGGTTGCAAGATTAATGTTTCAATATTATTTTTATAATTTGCATATAGTTTTTCAGCAATTCCAATTACTTCAGTATCTCTTAATAATTTACAGTCTTTTACACCCAGGTTCTGAATATCCAGTACATCGTTCTCTTTAACGATAAAGCCACAAACAACTAGAGCACCAAAAAAATCTCCCTTCCCGGATTCATCAGTTCCTGCCCATATCTTCCATTCATGGTCACGCTTAACGAGATCAGGTTTTTGTTCCAATATCTGCTGAAATATGGTACGTAAAGAATTAGTTGGTGATCCCCCGATAACAGTAGAAATCCCTTTTTTTTTAGATGAGTAGATATTTATAGGAATATTTATCCCATCTTTTTCAAATTTTAACTGTACTCCATAATTTATCTCTTTTTCATCCGATAATATAAGCCCAAATTTGCTTCCTTTTACTATTAGTTCGGATATGAATTTCAATAAATTTTGCTTCATTCTTGTCCTTTTTCAATAACAATTGCATTACCAAAAACAACATCAATATTGAGCAATATGTAATTTTCACCTTCTACATAAGGAGGAGTAGTATAATTTGAATCTCCAAAGAAATTAATACTACGATGAGGTAATTTGCAATCTGCAAAAACCGTACTTATATTTAATTTCATTGGTTTAGCAGGGTCAATAAGCAAATTCCCTGATCCAAACACAACATTAACTTCAACTTTTTTACTACTTTCTGAAATATCAATATTAGAAAGATCAATATTACTTTGCCTGAATATCACATCATATTCTCCACCATCTTCACTCATAGTAACATCAGAACTTCGAAACATTGAATAATTATTATCTCCTTTAAAAGCATGACGTCCAAGAAGTAATTTAACTCCAAAGTAGATAATAATTAAAGCAAAAATTATACGAAATATTGGTATATCAAAATGAAACATAGCTTTTAATATCATTGATATACCAAACAATACTAACATTACACCCCAGAATAAACCGCTGAACAAAAATGGCATTTTCACCTCTCCTCCTTGATTTTCTCAAAGATAATTTTAATTTTCTCATTAATTTCTTCAAATGTTTTTTTATAGTATTCAATACCTTTCCCGATTGGATCAGCAATATCATTGTTACTTCCTGCATATTCGGAAAGTGTAAATACTTTAGAAGCTGAAGTTGGATAAAGCTGTAAGATCTTTTCTTTATGTTTTTTTGTCATGGTCAGAACTAACCAGCTTCTCCTCAATACGTTGTCATTTAACAAAGTTGAAACATGGGAAGATGCATCAATTCCATTTAAAGCAAGCACCTTCTCTGAATTCTTTGAGATAGGCATTCCGTCTTCCATAAAACCTGCCGAAGCAGCACTGAGTTTGAGACCATCTTCAATAATTATTTTTTTTGCCAGGTATTCTGCTAATGGACTACGGCACGTGTTCCCAGTACAAATAAATAAGATCTGAGGTGAATCAAAATCTAAATCGATCTCAGAAAATGGAATACTTCCTTCCCGAATTAAATTTAATTTTGAATTTGAGAAACTTATAATAGTTGATGGTGAATTATTCGATGTTTTTTGATGTGAAGGCAAAATTGCAAAATTAAACCAACCATCAAATTGTCCTAAAATTACATCCAGGTTTTGAACCGGTTTCTTTCCTGATTCATTTACGCTTGTGCTAATTATTGGTTCATTAAAATTTTTAATAAATTCTCTTAACAGTTTATCAGTTGGAATTCTAAAAGCAACATTATTATTTTGGGAAATTTGCTCAAATCTTGAATCAGCAACTTCTAAAACAACTGATAAGTCTCCCGGCCAGTATTGCTGAAGCAGTCGCTTGATTCTCTTGCTAATCTCAATATTAAACCTTTTTAACCAACTGATATCTGGTATCAGGGCAATATAACCACTTTGTTTTTGTCGATTCTTTAGTAAACTAATCCTGGAAATTACTTCCTTGTTGAATGCTGAGCATCCCATTCCAAACATACTACCTGTGTAATGGAGAAAAATTGCATTGGTTGAATTTTTTTTTGAGGGAATTTTATGATATATTTCCATTATTCCAGATACTTCAGCGGATCTACGGGAGTTCCTCTTTTCCTTAGTTCAAAATGAACACTTGGGACATCAGCTGTGCCAGTCATTCCAGAAAGTGCTATAACTTGATTTCTTGCTATAACATCTCCTTTTGAAACAAGTAGCTTACTATTGTGAGAGTATAGAGAATGAAATCCATTTTGATGATCAACTACAATTAGTTTTCCTGCTCCATTATACCACTCTGCAAATGCAACTACTCCATCTTCAACTGCAACAACGTCCGATCCTATTTCTATACCAATATCAATCCCATTATTTTTTAAGCTAACCTTATATTGATCACTTTTTTGTTCTCCATATTCCTTTATTATAGTTCCCTTTGCAGGCCATAATAAT
Source organism: Candidatus Tenebribacter davisii (assembly GCA_030765535.1). Taxonomy (GTDB): domain Bacteria; phylum Cloacimonadota; class Cloacimonadia; order Cloacimonadales; family TCS61; genus Tenebribacter; species Tenebribacter davisii. The sequence goes on along the minus strand of JAVCCH010000017.1, from coordinate 9,785 downwards.
TTAGGTGTTGAGAATTTAAAAGTAAATTGATCCGGAAGGATATTTGCCTGTAGCTTTGTAACAAGTTCATCCAGAGCATTAGCTTGCGCTTTTAGTTCTTTAACCCTTTCTTCGGCTGCTTGTTTTTCCTGTTCAAAACTCGTAAGTTGTTTACTCAGTGAAGCAATCTGGCCAGAATATTTTTTTTTCTTTTTATTTGTAACTATTCGAGTCCATATTATATCTTCATATGTTCTAGATCTCTTTTTCTTCTTTTTTTCCAGACCAGATTTTTCATCAGTCCTTGTATAAATTTCATCAGTTGTTTGTTGAATAATTGAACTTAGAAGTTTAGTATCCATTTTTTTCTCTGGATAAATAATACTTAGGTAATGAGCCATACATAGTTTATTGAATTCAAGTTCACAAAGTTTATGAAGATCATCTAATCCTTTATTTGTAAGTTCAAGTTCGTTCATTGTAAGATCTAATTCCTTTTTTGCAGAACTCTCTGAATTTTTTAACTGACTGATCTTTTTCTCAGCTTTAGTTTTCTTGAATTCGTTTGAATTAATATCTTTTTGTGTACTTTTTGTTTTTTGTTCTACTTTTTGGATTAATTCACTTTCCTTATCTATTTGTTTATTCAACTTTTCAAGCTGATGCTTTTTTTCTTCCAGATTCTGACCAAATAAAAAGACACTCAGCAATAAGTATAATCCAATAAATCTAATTTTATTCATTTTAACAACTAAACCTTTTATACAATTATTTTGGATTAGTTTCATATCAACCGATTTTGTGTCAAGAAGAGAGAATGAAATCGAGAATTTGAAATCATACTAATATTCACCAAATTTATCGTTTCTATTCATTATCCTGATCGAGATAACTAAATAATCATAAGCAAATTAAATTATAGTAACCTTATAGTATATATGTTATTTGATAAAAAATCAAACACAAGATTGAAGAATAAATTCATTATTATTGAGATTAAAATAAGAATATTGTATAATCATATAATTCAATTTTAAATTCTACTTGACTCAGTGAACTTAGGTAAATATTTGACGGTGTTTTTGTGATTAAAGATTTTTATTAATTTGGGAGGGAAATTTGAAACTTATTTATAATCCTGTATTTTTAAAACATGATACCGGAATGCATCCAGAAAATATTAAAAGATTATCTTCACTTGGAAAACTCCCAATTACAGAGTTAGAGAGTGGTGAAAAATATCTTGAACTAGTTCATTCTCCCGAATATATAAAAAAAATAAAAGACTTAAGTATTAATGGCGGTGGTCATTCAGATGATGATACAATTGTTTCATCAGGAAGTTATGAAGCTGCAATCTATGCCGTTGGTGCAACAATTATGGCTTCAAAAAGCGGAGACTTTGCTTTAACTCGTCCTCCTGGGCATCATGCTCATAAAGATTATTCAAGTGGATTTTGTTTGTTCAATAATATTGCAATCGCTGCTCAATATCATGCAAATCAGGGAAAACGTGTTTTAATTATTGATATTGATGGGCATTTAGGCTGCAGTACAGAAAAATTGTTTTATAATTCGGATAAGATCATGTATTGGTCACTTCATCAATATCCTGCATTTCCAGGGGGTGGAGATGCAGATGAAATTGGTGAGGGTAAGGGTGAAGGATATACGATCAATGTTCCTCTCCCGCCAGGCAGTGGAGACGAGATTTATATGGATGCTTTTGAAACTTTTTTACCAGTAGCAAAAGAATTTAACCCTGATATTGTGGGAATATCCACTGGGTTCGATACGCACCAATTCGATCTTTTACTTGATCTCAGATTAACAGTAAATACGTTTTATAAATTGGGAAAAATCATCTCCAAAAATTTTACAAATGTGTTTGCCACTCTAGAAGGTGGTTATAACATAGAGTATTTCCCTAGATGCCTTTATAATTTTCTGGATGGAATGAATGGCAACCACATGAGACACACTGAGAGACATACAGATTCACTGATCCAAACTTTCTATGAATATGAAGGTAGAAAAGCTCTAGGTATTCAAAATTTAAAAAAGTACTGGAAATCAATTTAAAAAAATATAAAAGGAATTAGAAATGAACTCAAAAAAATTAGACAAACTATTTAAGCCAAGAGTAGTAGCAATTATTGGAGCTACTACAAAAAAAGGAAGTGTTGGATATGCACTAATGAACAATATCATTGGTTCGGGATTCGACGGGATTGTTTATCCAATTAATCCAAAAAGGGATAACGTTCTTGGTGTAAAAGCATATCCCTCACTAGCAGATGTACCGGACAAAGTTGACTTAGCTATAATTGCAACTCCTGCAAAATCAGTACCCAATATTGTAGAAAGTTGTGGAATTGCAGGAGTTACCGGTGTATTATTGATCTCAGCAGGATTTGCAGAAGCAGGTAAAGAAGGCAAAGAATTAATGCGACAGATCTCCGAAACTATCAGAAAATATAAAATGAGATTGATCGGACCGAACTGCCTTGGTTTTATCAAACCTTCAATTAAACTTAATGCAAGCTTTTCCAGTAAAATGGCATTACCAGGGAAGATAGCTTTTATCTCCCAAAGTGGAGCTCTTTGTACTGCAATTCTCGACTGGTCAATTAAACAAAATGTAGGATTCAGCAACTTTGTTTCAATTGGTTCAATGATGGATGTTAGTTTTCATGACTTGATTGATTACTTTGGTAGCGATCCACAAACAACCAGTATAGTTATTTATATGGAATCCCTTACAGATGCAAGAAGCTTCCTTAGTGCAGCTAAGGCTTTTGCTAGAAATAAACCAATTATTGTTTTAAAAGCTGGGAGAAGTACTGAAGGTGCAAAAGCTGCTATGTCTCATACAGGTAGCTTAGCTGGGAACGATTTTGTTTTCGATGCTGCATTTAAACGTGCTGGTGTTATCCGAGTTGATACAATTGATGAATTATTTAATTGTGCTCAAGCATTATCTATGCAGCCAAAACCAACCGGCAACAGGCTTGCAATGATTACGAATGCTGGTGGACCTGGGGTTATTGCAACAGACACTCTCATGGCTAGAGATGGTAAATTAGCAAAACTTTCTGATGAAACTATTACTGAATTAAATAAGCACTTATCTGCTCATTGGAGTAAAGGAAACCCTGTTGATGTATTGGGAGATGCTGGCGCAAAAGAATATGCAAAAGCCGTTGAGCTTTGTTTAAAAGACAAAAATGTAGACGGTGTACTTGTGATTTTAACACCGCAATCAATGACCGATTCAGCCGATATTGCCCGAAAGGTAGCTGAAATTGCGAAAAACAGCAAAAAACCTGTCTTATCTTCATGGATGGGAGCTGATGATATCCAGGAAGGACAGAAAATTCTAGAAACTAATAATATCCCGGTTTATCAAGCTCCGGAAAATGCAGTAAAATGTTTCTTGAGTATGTATGCTCACTCTCGAAACTTGGAAATCTTACATGAAACTCCTTCTCATATTCCACATCAGTTCCAACCAAAAAAGAAAGAGAATCAACAAATCATTGATAGTGTACTAAAAGACAATAGAACTGTAATGACCGAATTTGAAGCCAAACAATTTTTAAATAATTATCAAATTCCAATTATTAAAAATAAAATTGCAGAGACTGTAGATGAAGCAGTTGAATTAGCAGAAAAATATGGTTATCCACTTGTGATGAAGATAGCTTCACCTGACATTCTACATAAGACAGATGTTGGCGGTGTAGTTTTGAATATTAATTCAAAAGAACAAGCTAGAGATTCATTCCATCAAATTATTAAATCTGCCAAAAAGAATGCTCCTGATGCAGATATCAGAGGAATTCTTGTAGAGCAAATGATAAGTAGGAAATATGAACTGATAATTGGGTGTAAAAAAGATCCGATTTTTGGACCAATAATTGTCTTTGGTATGGGCGGTGTTGCAGTTGAAGTATTTAAAGATACAAGAGTAGGACTTCCACCATTAAATATGGCCCTGGCAATGAGAATAATTGAAGATACGAAAATTTATAAATTAATTAAAGGTTATAGAGGAATGCCTGGTGCAGATATTGCTTCTATTCAATTCCTTCTTTATAAATTTGCCTATCTTATTATGGACTTCCCACAAATTCTCGAAATAGACATTAATCCTTTCGGAGTCGATGAGCGTGGTGGAGTTGTTCTAGATGCAAAAGTCCTGTTAGATAAAAAAGTAACTAAAGAAGAGTTAGATTCTAATCATCATTTAGTTATTTCACCTTATCCCTCTGAATTCACAACTAAATTTAAGATGAAAAACGGACAGGAAGTAACGCTAAGAGCCATTAAACCTGAAGATGAATTTATGGAGCAAGAAATGTTCTCTAATTTCTCAGAACGTACACAAAGATATCGCTTTTTCCAATTGATCAAGAATATTTCTCATGAACAACTCGTTCGCTATACTCAGATTGATTATGATCGTGAAATTGCTATAATAGCTGAAGTTGAAGAAGATGGTAAGAAAAAGATGGCAGGTGTTGTTAGATTGATTGCGGATCAATATAATGAAACAGCTGAATTCGCAATCGTAATTGCAGATCCGTGGCAACAGTATGGACTTGGTAATAAATTTACAGATTACATTCATGAGATTGCCAAAGCACGTGGCATTAAGAAGATCTGTGCGAATGTACTAGTACAAAATCATATTATGCAGCATATGTTCAGAGAGCGTGGCTATAAAATGGAAAAAGTTGAAGATAGTTATTACGCTGAATTGATCATAGATGAATCTAAGTAATAAATAAGTTGATACTTAAAACCGACTTACTAAACAGGTAAGTCGGTTTTTTTGTTATTCCCTTGATTAATTTTTAATAATATTTTCTAAATTGAATAGTAACGATTTAATTTGGAAAAGAATAATATCTATTATTTTATCTTTGTTCCTGTATGAATGAAACTGCCTTGCTTCATTTTAATATAATTAACTTTCAATTGTCCTATCTGGTTCCCGCATTCACACAATACCTGGCCATTTTCTCTGATTGTATTGTCTTTAGAGATTCTTGTAAAAAAGCATTTAAGAACCTTACCTGTTCCAATTTTGTTGTATTTAAATAATTTTGCTTTACACTTAGCACATTTTAGAGTTAGCATATTTAATTATTAATCCAATATTTTTGAAGCATAGTAAAACCATTCACATAACATTTAGTCCATCTGTTGAGCATTTAACTAATTTACTCCCAATCCAGTAATCTTTTTTCTCCATCCATTTTTTTTATCTCAGTAATATCTTGTCCAACTTCCAGAATACCTTTATACTTTTTAGCATCATCATGCATCGCATAGTATCTTATTAATACGAATTTCCCTTTCATATGAAGCCAAAAACTTGCCACGTCTTTCTTCCCGGCTTTGAACTCAGATATTATTTTTTCTACAATATGTACACTTTCCGGTGGGTGACAATTTTGCACTTTTCTACCAACTATTGCTGGAGAGCGAGGGAAGAAGCGGTCATGCGGTCGGGAGAAATATCGCACTTCATCATTTTCATCTACAAAAGTTATATCAAAGGGAAGATGATTTAACAATAATTCCAGTTGTTCTTTAGACAGTTCACCGGTTTCCACTTTCCAAAAAATATCTTTTAAAGCATTTCCTGGCTTAGATTTATTAACATTAGTTCTCATTAACATATTTGGTTCTTTAATATAGGAATAACCAAGTTCTGCAGATTGCTTTTGCATCTTATACCAATGTTCTTCATCAACAGTTTCCATTGCGATAGGATAAACAATAAGATTTTCTTTGAAGATCATACCATACATCAGAAAAAAAAGTTCTCCCAAGGTTTTGTAAATCCCAGGTGTGAATTTTCCGTCCTCTTTTATCTGCAAAGCCAGGTTTTTCCAAATTCTTCGAATATCATCATGCAGAGACCACATAACAGAAAGTGGTCTATAATTATCCCAAATCTTTTCTAAGTAGGGGAATAGAATATTTTCTTTACGTAGATAATGCTTCTCAGTATCAGAAAGTTTAGTAGTTAACTCCGTCATTTTTTTAAAATCTTGATCCTTTAATGTCTTTTTAATTTTATTTAATATCTTTTCGATTTCAATATTTTCCAGCATTAAGTAGTAAATAGGATGACCTTCATCTGGTTTCTCCCAATTGTATTGTTCTAAATATGGATTTATTACATTAATGATCTTTTCTATATGCTGCTTAATTGTTTCAGTTGTAATTCCCATTTTTATTTGTCGATCTTCCATCTCTATCATATCATATGGAATAATATTTTCTAATGCATCTTTGTGCTGCTCTATTAATTGAGTACCATTTTCTCCATTAATAATTCCTAAAGAAAACTGCAATAAGCTTTTTACCCGGTTTTCACTATTATTAATAAATTCTGACATGGGAACCTCCTGGATGAATTTAAATTGAAATTGCTAACTATATATAATAAAGTCAATTAAAAACTCATTATTATATAAAAAAGACATGCTAGCAAAAGCATGTCTTTTAAATTATTTAATGTCAGATCTATTAGATTGCAGATAACAATAATCTTGTAAGAGATTATCATTAATCTCTTGAATCATCTAATCTTCAACTGACTTCTTATTGTAAATTATGATCTTCTTTATTTCTTCATATCATAAAAGTATTATTCAACTTTTAATATTTCATTGATCATTTTTACAAATTCACCTTTTGGTAATGCACCTGAAACCATCTGTGGTTGCCCATTTTTAGGAATAAATAAAATTGATGGAATACTTCGAATTCCAAACATGCCGGCAAGTTGTTGCTCAGAATCTGTATCAATTTTATATATTTTTATTTTCCCATTATACTCGTTTGCAAGTTCTTCCATAATAGGAGCAACCTGTTTACAAGGTCCACACCAATCTGCATAGAAATCAATTATACAAGGCATTTCACCATCAAATTTCCATTCTTCATTTACTTCAAAATCAAAAACTTTCTCTTTGAATGTTTCTAATGTTAAATGCTCTGGTTTAACCTTTTCTTCTTCGGCCATCAAAGGAAACAATATGCCAAATGCTAATACTAATATAATTATTCTTTTCATCATATCCCCTATTTTATATCTAACAGTCTATCAATCTTAACTTTATCAAATCCAATTATAGGATGATTATTAATCCACATTTGCGGAACACCCTGCTGTCCCGATTTGCGGATCATATCACGAGCTGCTTTTTGATCTCTGGATACATCTATATCTTTAAAACGAATATTATTTCCTTTTAAATAACTTTTTAATTTCCTGCACCAAGAACAAGTTGGTGTACTAAAAACGATAACAGATTTCATCTCATTAATCCTAATTAAAACATCAGATATATTACTCTACCTTAAAAACATCCTTAATTGCTTTTACAAATGACTCTTTTGGTAATGCACCCATAGACATTTGAGGTTTATCATCCTTAGGACAAAATAATACTGATGGGATACTACGAATTCCAAATGCAGCTGCAAGTTCTTGTTGATCTTCAGTATTAATTTTATAAATATCTATTTTACCTTCATATTCTTTTGCGAGCTCTTCCAATACTGGTGCTACCATTTTACAAGGTCCACACCAATCTGCATAAAAATCAATTATACATGGTTTATCACCTTCAAATTTCCATTCTTTATTTGTTTCATATTTAAAAACTTTTTCCTGAAAAGTCTCTTTTGTCAAATGTTCCATTTTCTCTCCTAATAGAGATGATTCATTTTTTCATCTCATTTTATTTTTTTATTATTAATCTAACTTAATATTATACAATGTCAAATAGTTTTTTATTTTTTCTATTTATCCTCATAATTACAATGAAACTCTATCCAAAATTAATTAAAATAAACCTTTTATTCTACCGGTACTATCAATATCTATCTGTAATGCAGAAGGAGATTTAGGTAATCCTGGCATTCGCATTATATTTCCAGTTATAGGAATAAGAAAACCAGCACCGGAAGCGATTAATATTTCTTTAACAGTTACCAGAAAATCTTTTGGTCTGCCTAATAATTTTGGATTATCTGAAAGAGATTTCTGAGTTTTTGCAATACAAATTGGTAAGTGATCATATTTATATTTTTTAATTCTTCTTAGATCTCTTTTTGCCTCCGCAGTAAAATCTATTTTTTCAGCACCATAGATCTCTTTAGCAACTATTAGAATTTTATCTTCCACCGGAAGATTCCAATCATATAATTTTTTTTGCTCACAGATATTATTCTCAATCATAGCCATAACTTTTTCAGCAAGCACTAAGCCACCTTCACTACCTTGTTCCCAATAATCTACTACCGCTGCATCAAATCCATTCTCTTTCGAAAATTCCTCTACCAGGTTTAATTCCTCTTGAGTATCAGTGTAAAATTTATTTATAGCAACAACAGATTTCATACCAAATTTTCTGATATTTTCAAGATGTTTCCCTAAATTCTCCAATCCTTTTATTAACGCCTCTTTATTAGGTTCATTTAGTTGTTTGATTTTTACACCACCATGATGTTTCAAAGCACGTAGGGTTGCGACTAAAACAACACCCGAAGTACAGAATTCTCCATATTCACTAACTATATCAAAAAATTTTTCTGCACCAAGATCAAAACCAAAACCAGCTTCAGTAACAACATAATCAGTTAATTTTAATGCCGTTTTTGTAGCTATTATGCTATTTGTTCCCTGGGCTATATTGGCAAAAGGTCCACCATGAACAAAGGCAGGTGTATTTTCAATTGTTTGAACAAGATTCGGTTTAATCGCATCTTTTAATAAAGCAGTAACTGCACCTTCAAAACCCATATCTTTTACTTTTATCGGTTCATTATCATAGGTATAGGCAACTGTAATTTCCCCGATCTTTCTTTTTAACTCATCCACGTTATTAGATAAACAAAGAATTGCCATTATTTCTGAAGCAGGGGTAATATCGAATCCATCTTCACGAGGAACACCTTGAGTTTTACCTCCCAATCCAACAACAACGTTTCTCAATGCTCTATCATTAGCATCCATTACTCTTCTCCAGCTGACTGTACGAGGATTAATCCGAAAAGGATTCCCATTATAAATGGAATTATCTATGAGCGCTGCAAGATTATTATTTGCTGATGTTATCGCGTGCATATCACCTGTGAAATGAAGATTGATATCTTCCATAGGCAATACTTGTGAGTAACCACCTCCGGCTGCCCCGCCTTTTATTCCGAAAACAGGACCTAAAGAAGGTTCTCTGATTGCAACTATTGAGCGTTTACCTAATTTGTTTATTGCCATCGAAAGGCCAATAGACACCGTTGTTTTTCCCTCTCCAGCAGGAGTAGGTGTGATGGCAGAAACAAGAATTAGTTTTCCACTATCTCTATCTTTAAGTTTTTTGATCATTGGCAATTTCAATTTTGCTTTATAATTACCATATAATTCAATATCGTCTTCAGATATGCCAAGAGAATCAGCAATATCAATTATTTTTTTCATTTTCGCATTTTGTGCAATTTCAATATCAGATAACATAATGGATCCTCCTTAATTCATTTACATTATTAAATTAGTTCAATATTTTATATTGCCAAGTAAAATATCACAAAGTAAAATACAAGAAAAAAAAACTTCCGAAGATCTAACCTCGGAAGTTTTCTTATAATCACAAGTTACAATCACTGCTCTTATTTTAAACTAATAGAAATTGGTGTAGCATTTCCAATGTTGTCACTTACTGGGCAACGTTCTTCTACTTCTTTTGCCCATTTCCCCAAAGTTTCATTGTCCATAGCCGTGT
>JAVCCH010000089.1 GCA_030765535.1 Candidatus Tenebribacter davisii | reverse complement strand
TTATGGGAAATCATATTCGTAACTTATCTTCCAAAAATGCGGCAAAACTTAGGAGTCAACACATTGGCTTTATCTTCCAGACTTATAATCTCCTACCGGTTTACACTGTTTTTGAGAATGTAGAATTTCCGCTTCTTCTTTTGGGAATGTCAGCAGATAAACGAAAACAAGCTGTTCTGGATGCTCTTCAGTGGGTAGGTCTTTCAGACAAGGTAAAATCTCGTCCTGCTCAGCTTTCCGGTGGAGAATGCCAGCGTGTAGCCATTGCCAGAGCTATTGTAAAGAAACCGGATATTGTGCTGGCAGATGAACCAACAGCCAACCTGGATGCAGAAAACTCCCATCATATCCTCAAAACAATGGAAACCCTGAATAAAAAACTCGGTACGACATTCATTTTTTCTACTCATGATGCAAAAGTAATAAAATATTTAAGAAGAAAGATCTCACTTCTGGATGGTAAGGTAGCTAAAGATGAAATAGTCAATGGAGGTTAATCATGATCTTCAAATTAGCTTATAAAAATATTATCGGAGCCGGACTGCGCACCTGGCTGAATATTTTCATACTTTCACTCTCTTATTTTGCTATTATCGCTTTGCAGGGATTTTTTGTCGGCTGGCAGGACGATGCTTCACGTGAAATGAAAAACTGGTATATAGCCGGTGGACAATACTGGCAGGAAAGCTATGATCCGTATGATCCATATACGCTGGAAGATAGCCATGGACCTGTCCCGGAAGAACTGCAGCAACTGATTTCAGAGGGTGAAGCAATTTCGATCCTCATCTCTCCCGCTACTATTTATCCGGAAGGAAGAATGCGGAATATTACTCTTAAAGGTATCTCTTCAGATCAGGACCTGTTAGAAATTCCTACCAAATACCTGTCAAATCCCGGGGATGAGATTAACTGCATCATTGGATCGGGATTTGCCGATAATATGAATATTAAAGAAGGAGATTTTATTGTACTGCGCTGGCGGGATAAAAATGGAGTATATGATGCACGTGATATTAAAGTAGCACATATATTCTATACAACAGTTCTCTCTGTAGAAAATAACCAAATCTGGATTGCGCTGGATGCTTTGCAGGAGATGCTGAATTTACCCGGTGAAGCAACTATTATCCCGGTTAAAGATGAATTATATAAAATGGATTTCTCAGGCTGGCAGCACAAAGATCTTGCATTTCTCCTGCTTGATCTTACAAACCTTATAAAAACAAAAACAATCGGATCATCAGTTATGTATGTTCTTCTGCTTTTTCTAGCTGTTCTGGCTATATTCGACACTCAGATACTTTCCATCTTCCATCGTCGTAAAGAGATGGGAACCCTGATGGCTCTTGGCATGACACGATCAAAAATCATTCAACTGTTTACGCTTGAAGGTGTTCTGCACGCTGTACTGGCAATTTTGATGGGTGCAGTATATGGAATTCCATTGCTAAATCATTTCCAGAAAGTTGGAATGCAATTGGGAGCCAATGCTAAAGAATGGGGCTTGAGCGGATTAGATGATGCCCTTTACCCTGTTTATGGATGGAAACTTGTTTTGGGAACTGTTATTTTGGTACTTGTTACAATTACCATTGTTAGTTACCTCCCCACAAGAAAAATTGCCAAACTTAAACCGACAGATGCACTACGCGGAAAGATGACTAAATGAGGATAATGATATGTTTAAATTCTTAGCAAAAGGACTCCTGCGGGATCGTACCAGAAGCTTCTTCCCTATTCTTATCATTGCATCTGGTGTAATGTTGACCGTTCTTGTGTACAGCTGGATGAGTGGATTTTCTGTAATGCTCATCTATGAATCTGCCCGTTTCGGAACGGGTCATGTAAAAATAGTTACAAATGCTTACAACGAGTTGATCGATCAGAAACCTTACGACCTGGGATTAATGAATGTGGATGATAAAATTGAAACACTCTCCCAAGAATATCCAGACGTGCATTGGCAGCCACGCATCTATTTCGGTGGGCTGCTGGACCTGCCGGATGAAAAGGGAGAAACACTAAGTCAGGGTGAAGTGATCGGTTTTGGTGTTGATCTTTTCACTGACTCTTTTGAACATGACCTTCTAAACTTGGAAGAAGCTCTTACTGCCGGCAGTCTGCCAACCAAAAATGGTGAGATCCTGATCAGCCAGGAAATAGCAGAGAAACTTGATATCAATATCCATGATGTCGTCACCATTATTGGTAGTACCATGTACGGTTCTATGGCAATGGATAATTTTACTGTAAGCGGAATGATACTCTTCGGTGTCCAGGCTATGGATCGCGGGGCAGTAATAGTGGATATTTCTGATGTTCGATCTTTTTTAGATATGGAAGATTCTGCCAGTGAAATCCTTGGTTTTTTACCAACATATAACGAAGCTAAAACTTTTGAGATATCTAAGGTATTTAATGAAACTTACTTTGATGAAGATGATGAATTTTCTGAAATTATGATTCCATTGAGAACACAGGGACAAATGGAGTACATTATTGCTACCCTGGAAAGTTATATGGCTTCATTTATTTTCGTATTCATTTTCATAATGTCGCTGGTTTTGTGGAATTCCGGTTTGATGAAAGGGATACGAGTTTATGGTGAAGTGGGAGTACGGCTGGCAATTGGTGAGAGTAAGGGACACATTTATCGCTCCTTGATCTATGAATCAATTCTAATCGGAATTGCTGCGACTATCATCGGGACTTCTAT
>JAVCCH010000208.1 GCA_030765535.1 Candidatus Tenebribacter davisii | reverse complement strand
GCTAAGTTTTTTTTGGAAGAAGCAAATAGAGAGCTTCACCGTGATATTGCGGGTTTCTCAACTGGAGCTATGAAAGAACTTTTGAATTATTCCTGGGCTGGGAATGTGCGAGAATTGAAAAATGTGATAAAAAGAGCTGTACTTTTAGAAGATAAGAAACAGATCAGTGCCGAAACACTTGAATTTGAGAATATTCATGTACAAAATAAATCACATAAAGAATCAGTTGAAAATTATTCAGAAATGATTTTTAGGAAGGATTACTCATTAAAAGATGTAATTGCTGCCTTAAATAATGATGTTGAAAGAGAAATAATAGTAAAAGTTCTGAAAAAAGTTAATTATAATAAATCTAAAGCAGCTGAAGTTTTAGATATTGAAAGAAAGACGCTGTATTCGAAGATGAAGGCTTTGGGAATTGAATCGTGAGAAGTGAGAAGGAAGACTTTTACTCTGTCATGAAAAAGTGGGGTAATGGATTAAACAAATTGGGTAATTGATTAAACAATACTATCTAACATAAGCGAATAAAGAAATCAAAAGATTTTGAGTCATAATTAAATTTTCGCATGTAAATCAGTACTATCAAGTAACCTACACCTGATGTATCTTTAAGTCTAATTAATAATACTGACTATGGTACATGAATTGCATTAGATAAATTTATGAAAAAGAATAAATATAAAGTGTTTGTGTTAGAAAATTCAGCTACTCAGAGAAATCTGATAGCACAATGCATCAAACAAGATGACAGAGAGATAATAGTAGCTGAATCTATTACGGAAGCAAAAGATGTATACAACAAGAACATCTCCGGTATTAACCTGTTCATTCTTGATCTAAAACTTCCTGATGGTGATGGAATTGATTTTCTTAAATATGTAAGCAAAACTTCAGAATTTGTTCCTGCTATCATTGTGAGTGCTTCTATATCGCAAAAGAATAAAGACATTGCGGAAAAACTCTGGGTAGTTTCTTTCTTTGAAAAACCAATTGATTTTTCTAAATTGAATCACATTGTTAAAAGTATTTTACCGGAGAAAAAATCAATTGAACAGCAATTTAGGAGTATATACTAAAAATGTTATTCCTCAAAAAATCGATTATTAAAAAGGTAATGTCGAAATCTGGTGAGCAGCTTTATTGCTCAATTCTGCCGGTAAAAATACTGGCAGTTGAAATTAACCCCTAAATATTTCCTTAAGGAGGAAAAGATGAAGAATCTAAGAGTTTTAATGATTGCTGTTCTTGTGTTAGGACTTACTGGTGTAATGATGGCAGAAGATGGTGAAGCAGACCCAGAACCTGAAACTATAGGAGGAACTATTCCTTTTAACGCACAGTGGACATTCACAGACGTAGACCAAACAACCAAGATAGCAGATTTAACTGCAAGTGAAGACGAATATGAAACAGGTTCGATTTCAATTGATAATATTCAGCAGTGTACAAATTTAGATGCAAATGATTCACTATCAGTAGCTGCCAAAATCTCTACTTGGACATTACCAGATGATTATCCGACCAATGGTAATAAAACAACAGTTGACGCAACATCCGATTTTCAAATCCTAGTTAATGATTTTGTGGAATCGCCAAGATTGGAAGTTAGCGGAGACTTTAATGATGCCACTTATACTTTATTAACATCAGATGACCAGGACATTTTTCATTCGACTTCTACTCCTGCTGATAATGTTGGAGTAGAAAATGAAGAATTTGGTATTGATTGCCAAATCCCATTAGACTGGGTTACAGACTGTCCGGGTGCATACGCTATTACTATGACATTAACTCTATCACAAATAGCAGAATAGTAAAGCTTTAATAAAAAGCGGAGTTCGCACTCCGCTTTTTTTGTTTGACATAAATGAGAATATTTTTCTGATAATCATTGGGGGTTATAGATGAATGATAGAAGGAATTATACAAGGACAGTTTTACTATTATTCGTTTTGTCCATTGTTTTCCACAGCACATCCTTATTTGGGGTAAATTGGTCAATTAAGCCTCTAGGCTATAATTTCAATCCATCTCCTGGGGATACACTTACTAATGTGTTAACAGTCAGGAATTCAGGCAATATTGACGAAGAATTAGTAATATATATAAAAGATATTCTGTATGGTGTTGATGGTAATGGAAAAGAACTTGAGCCCGGTAATATTGATAGAGGCATGGCTAAATGGGTAGATATTTTTCCTGAAAAGTTAACTGTAAAAGGAGGAGAAAATAAACAAGTCAGATTTACAATAACAATTCCTGAAAAAATTGAATCTGGTTCTTATTGGGCAAATATGTATGCAGAATCAGTTAATAATCCAACTTTGATGTCAAAATCTAATATAAAAGGCCGAGAAATCAGTATATTATCAAATATCAGGTATAAAATAAATCTTAATGCAACAATTAGAGGTGAATATAACAAAAGCAGTGAAATAAAAAATGTGGAAATCATTCACAATGAAAGAGATACGACATTAGTAATACATTCTACATTTGAAAATAATGGAAATGTCATACTTCAATGTAACGGAAGACTGGAAATAAGAGATGAAATGGG
>JAVCCH010000016.1 GCA_030765535.1 Candidatus Tenebribacter davisii | reverse complement strand
TAGAGTATGGAGCTGATGTTAACGCAATTGATCAATATGGTAGATCAGCACTAACACACACTTCAGATCCTTTCATTGTAAAATTGCTAATAGATGAGGGAGCAGATCTAAATGTTGTTGATTTAGACGGTTTTTCAATTTTAGATTGTACTTTTGATTATATGTGTACAGGTGCTTATAAATTATTCCTGTTAATTAAAGCTGGTGCAAAAAACAATTCAAGATTTCAGGAAGATATCCAAGAAACTTATGATGATATCATGAAGGCATCTGAATTTAGGAACGAATTTAAAAAATTATGGAGGGAACAGAACAAAGATTATAATAAACTATATCGAAAACAATTGATTGAATTGCAAAGGTTATATGATATAAGAAAACAGTTAAATAATACGAATATGAATTGCAGGTAGTTTAGAATGAATAATACGCCATATAAAATATTATTTGATATTAATTCGAATTTACTATCTAATTCATTATCCAATAATAAACTATCAGAAAAATTGAGTGATCAGAAATTAAAAAAACTTGTTACCCAGTTCCAGGAATCTTCTGAATTTCATATTTATAAATTAAGCAAAAAAGACATTTTATTAATTGCATATATGTGGAATAGTTATGTGTCTCATCGTAGAAGAAAAATGGATATATTAACTATTTTGAAAGTTCTTTATGGTTCTTATTCAGAACGTATCTATAATTTTCCAATAATAATTGAACTTTTAAATAAGAACGTTTTTTTTACAGTAAAAAAGAGAGTACATTATGGACAACAGGATTCAAATCACAATAATCCAGAAATTGTTTACAGTAAACATGAACTTCTAAATTGCCATATAGAATTAAGTAGTAACTTTATTCAGTTGATTCTTGGAGAGAAGGAAACCTGTATTCATAATACCAAACCCTATTCTTCAAATAAAAGTTTTATTAATGATTGGTTTTCATATCTAGAAAAATTAGATCACTTCAATAGAAGAAATTTCCATTCCAATAGACGAGTAAGGAAATTAACTGATAAAACTACAATTAATTATTTAGAAGTATTTGAATGGAAACATAGAATTAAAGTAAGACTTGAGAAAACAGAAATCATTCCACCCTTGAGAGATTTAGTAAGTGAATACAAACTTGATGAGAATGAAGAGACAATCCTTATGTATCTAATCAAGTATGAGTTAAAGGGTGGAAGATGCAGCACTGACTCAGTGCTTCAATTGATAAGTTCAGATACTCATGAAATGTATAATAATAAGATTTACATTTCAAACGAATCTAAACTTGTTATGAATGGGTTGATTGAAATTAATGAGGATCTCTCTTTCTTTTCAAAAGGAAATAAGATTAGAATTTCACCTGATATTACACGGAGAGTTGTTACGAAAACTCCAATCACTGATGAAGATAAGATTTTACAAATAATAAAGGGTAACAATACCTTCACACTTGTTGAACCTACACAGACATTCGATGAACTAATTCTTCCCACTGAAATGAAAAAAACGATAACATTTTCATTAAACCAATATAGTAAAAATATTGATAGAACATTAAGAAAATGGAAGCTTTATGATGAAGGTATATACTCTGTAGAAAATTCAAATAAAGATCTGGAACCAGGAATGTTAGCTTTATTCTATGGATTACCTGGAACAGGAAAAACATATGCTGCAGGAGCAATTGCTCAGGCAATGGGGAAGAAACTTCTCATCACCGATGTGAGTAGGATCCAATCAAAATGGGTTGGTGATAGTGAGAAGAACGTAAGGCGCATGTTTACAGTATTTGAACGTATTGTAAGAAGAATAGAGAATCCTCCTGTACTTCTTCTTAACGAAGCTGACCAATTCCTTACTAAAAGACTTTCCAACACTAATTCATCAGTAGATAGGATGTACAATTCTCTGCAGAATATTTTTCTGGAAGCATTCGAAAATTTTCGGGGCGTATTAATAGCTACTACAAATTTACGCGATAATCTTGATGAAGCCTTCAGCCGTAGATTTCATTTGAAGTTGGAATTTCCATTTCCAGAATCTGAAGAACGGGTGAAATTATGGAAACTTCATCTTCCAGGCAGTATACCAGGGTCACAATCGATTTGTCTAAATTCAATTGCTGATAAGTACATTTTATCTGGCGGACAGATAAAGGTGATTGTTCGAAATGCATGTATAGAAGCTGCTTCACGTGAAGGCATTCAAAAAATGTTAATGCAGAAAGATTTAATAAAATACTCAGAGATTGAATCTGATTCTTGTTTTGAAAGAAGAAAGTCTATCGGTTTCTAAGTAGTAAAAAATATTTATCTTACATTTTTTTAAAATCTCTTTATACTACAAAATATATTAACCAATGGAGGGATTATGGATATTCAAATTGTTAGTATCATCAAGCATGTTATCGGTGAAAATATTTATTATTGGGGACGAGACAAAGATAATCAAATTTATCTTCTTAACAGATATCCACAACTAAATAGCATCTTAAATTCATTACCAGAATTTAAACAAGATCATCACAATATATTCCATACATTAAATCTTAAGAAAGACAAATCAATCAACATCCTCCGCAAGAAAATAATCAGAATCACTAGTGCTAACTTTTCGCTTAATTAAAAAAAGTTAGCCCCCTTTGACCTATTCTGACCATTCGTAATTTTATGATGAATTTACAATTTTAAAAAAAGGAGGTAAACGATGCAAAAATTGCCATATAAAATTCTGTTAGATCTTGGTGCAAAGATCGATAAAATTGCAGAGAATAAATCCGAAACACTACAACTCAGATCAGATGAATTTGTTAAATTAACTAATAAGTTCAGGGAAATCGAGGATATCAAGAGCTACAAATTAAATCATGAGGACGTTATGATCATTGCTATCTCTTGGTATGATTACTTAGTTAAGCGACACTTTGGAATTGATCCGTTGACAGAGTTAGAAAAGCTTTATAAGAATCCTGCAACTCAGATAAAAAAACTTGAAAGAATAATTTCACTATTAAAAAAGAATATATTTTTCACATCAAAGAAAGAAATATTTATTAAGAAACATGAGAAACAGGACGATAAATCAATTATCAAATTTAGCGTTATCAACCTATTAGAAAATGATGTGGAGTTCCACCATAATTTTATTAATGTAGCGTTAGGTAAAAGAGAAGATATTTCAGTAAACAATAAAAAACCATTTACAAGCAATAAAGAATTTTTAGATGATTGGTTCTCTTATGTAAGAAAGATTTACGATTTTAGTACAAACAATTTTTCCAATAGAAGACGCAATATGAGACTTGATAATATGGAAGCCGGTGAATATCTGGAAGTTATTGAATGGAAAAAACGAATAAATTCAAGAATGGGTGTAACAGAAGAAATTTTTCCTCTCATAGACCTTAAGGATGAATATAATCTTGATGATAATGAATTAATTATTCTTGTACACCTGATCAGTGAAGAATTGGAAGATAGTAAATGTGACACTGATGAGTTAGTTAAACTCATAAGTTCAGATGTGCATGAAATGTATAATAATAAAAAGTATGTATCAGAAGATTCTAAGCTAGTTAAAAAAGGTCTCATCGAAATATCAGAAGGAGTATTTTTCCTTTCTAGTGGTACAAACGTCAGACCAGCACCTGACATTACCCGACGTGTTATTATGAGGTCATCTATCAATGATAATGAGAGATTGGAACAGCTATTGAAAAATGATGATATTTTCACTCTTGTTGAACCAACTCAGAATTTTGAAGATCTGATACTACCTGAAGAAATGAAAAAGACAATTAACTTCTCTCTAAATCAATATAATTCAGATGTAGATAATATTTTATCTAATTGGGGACTTTATGATAAGGGAATGGAATTAACAAAAAAAAATAACAAAAAAGTAGAGCCAGGAATGTTAATGTTGTTTTACGGAGCACCCGGAACAGGTAAAACATTTGCTGCTGGTGCTATTGCTCAGGCTCTTGGTAAAAAACTACTGATTACCGACATTAGTCGTATACAATCTAAATGGGTAGGAGATAGTGAAAAGAATGTTCGTCGTATTTTCTCTCTTTTTGAAAGAATTGTGCACAGAGTTAGTAATCCACCTGTGTTGTTGTTGAATGAAGCTGACCAGTTCCTTACAAAAAGAAGTGGTAATGCAAATTCATCTGTTGATAAAATGTTGAATTCAATGCAGAATCTTTTTCTTGAAGCTTTTGAGAATTTAAGAGGAGTACTAATAGCAACAACAAACCTGCAGGGGAATCTGGATGAAGCATTCAGCCGTCGTTTCAATCTTAAGCTTGATTTTCCAATGCCGGAAGCTCCTGAAAGGCAAACACTCTGGAATCTGCATCTTCCTGATTCAATTCCAGGAGTAAAAGATATTGATTGTATATCTTTATCAGAACATTATAATCTCTCTGGTGGTCAGATAAAAGTTATTGTTAAAAATGCCTGTGTAGAAGCTGCTTCTCGCAGGGGAGTATTTCAAAAATTATTACAACAAGATCTAATTAAATATTGCGAATTAGAAGATGTTTCTAGTTTCGGAAGAAATAAGATAATAGGTTTTGGAGGTTAAATATGATAACATTATCAGATAATACAGGTAAATCATTTGAAGATACAATCGTCATTAAGGGAGCAAAAGATTCAGAAGAAGGAATTGCAGCTGAATACAATTATTTAACTGATAAGTTTGGTGTTTGGAATGTAGATTGGGTGTTTATTCGGCAATCGTTAACACCAGAAAGGGACAAATATTTTGACAAAATCTTAATTGAAGTTATGAGCAGTAAAGAGATAGAAATTTATTTTGATATTACAAGTTGGTTTTAAAATAATATTGTGATAATATTTATTTGAAAAGGAGAGAATTAGCATGAAAATTTATGAATTAATTGCGTTAAATAAAAGAATCTTAGAATGCGAAAATATCTCAATAACCAATCCTCCATGCAGCAGGAACTTTGACGCTTCTCCACTTGTAATGGTACCTAAAGAAAGTCAAAAGGTTTTGCTGATAACAAGGGATCCTTCAAATATCGCAAATCAAAACGTAACTATGTTAGGATGGGAAAACACTTTTTTTAGAAATCATATATTAGGAATTTTTTTTGCAAATTTCAAGATTGATAAATTCGATTTTTTTAAGAGTTTATTTGAGACGCATGTTTATTGGACTCATTTTTCAAAATGCTTTCCAGGAACGAATTCTCATGGAGGTCATAATAAACCAAATAAAGTCTGTGCTAAAAAATTTCTTAATGACGAAATAGATTTAATTAATCCTAAATATTTAATTCTGGTTGGGGCAGATTCAATTAAATTCATTACAAAGTCTAATTTAATTGATGCAATAAAAAAAAATAGGGATAATTTTATAAGAAAAAATAATAAGAAAGTTGAAATTATTTCAATTACTCACCCGTCAAATGCAAATAATGCTTGTAAAAATAATGAAAAATATATGTATTTAGAAACGATAAAATATATACAAAAGATAATGAGAGAACTTATGGAATCAAAGACAATATAGAGAATAAGGAAGCATAATAGCACAAAATATTAATAAAAGGCATACAAAAAATAATTAGATATTGACATAATAGGCATTTATATTGAATTCGTTGATGCTTTTAAAATGTAAAATATGAGGAAGAATCAATATGGAAAAAGAATTTTGTGAATATTTCAAAGATATGGATGAAGAAGGAAAAATATTAATTAATACTTCAAATATTAATATAGAATTCAAAAATGAAAATATTTTTCCATGCTTTTTTACAGGTAATATCCTTTCAGAAAAATCAATTGTTACAATTAGTTTAAATCCAAAGTATGATGAGCAAACAACTAGAAACGAACAAGGTGATGATTTTAACCTTTGGCTGGACAAATGCTTAAGTAGATTTAATAATTATAAAACAGATAAGTCATTACACAAAATTTGGAAAAATTTAGCTAAAGTTATTTTTACCGATGAAGAGAGAAGGAATTGTCTTCGGTCAAAACTTCAAAATAAATTAGTTAACTTAGATTGGTGTTTTTATTATTCAAAAAAATTCACAACTTTAGCACAAAATGCTGAAAATCAAGATGTTTATGAATTATTTGATAAAAACTTAAATAAATTATTAAAAAAAATTAATCCAAAAGTAATATTTGCTCATGGTAAATCACTAAACAATTGGTTTAGATCGAATAATACTGATATAGAGGAAATACTCGAATTAGAACATGGTTCAAAAACCTACAAACTATTTTCTGGTTGTTTGAACAATTTAAGCATACCGGTTATTTATCAAGAATGGTTTATTAATAGAGGGAACAAGAATACAAATCTGGAGCAAGTCAGAAAGTTATTAAAACAGTACATGTAAGAACATTAATCATGAATACTCTTTTCACAAATTTTATTTCAAGTTAGCGTTTGAATGCTCTGCCAAACTATTCTACACGTGAAAAAGAATATTCCTGCATAAAAATAAACTTGACTTTCTCCAGTAAGTATTAAATTTAGTACTTGTCGGAGGTAAAGATGTTTAAAAGTCATTTGCAATTAATTGAAGAATTAAAGCAATATTCGTCACCAAAAGCTAAAATAACAAGAATGATAAATTCAAAAGAGGTCATCCAAATTAAGCGGGGGATCTTTGTAGATGCTACTGATGACACTTATTCACTTAATAG
>JAVCCH010000182.1 GCA_030765535.1 Candidatus Tenebribacter davisii | reverse complement strand
TCCTGCATAATTTACAGTAGCATCAAGCTTGGTTCCTCCAAAAAGGTCGATAGTAACTTTGGCTTTTACACCCTGTGTATCCATAATATCAATTTTATCAGTATAAATATTGTTATCATCATCAACATAATAAAATTCTTCATCAAGTTTTTCGCTACCGGCAAATAGATATCCCACTTCCAACTTTGTTCTTGGTATAACATCCGTTTGAAGATATAGTGATGTCTGGCGTGTAGCACGAGAAGTAGCTTCTGTTGCAGAAGAAGATGAGCCTGCTCGCGCAAAATCTTCAGAATGAATTAATGTTAATTTGAAATAATTTCCAAAGTGGAAAGGTAATTTAGCAATTACTTTGGGATTAGCGCCCCAATATATTTCAGGTCCAGCTACAATTCTTACGTCACTATACTTTCCTTTCCCAGAAAGTTCAAACCCGTATGGTGCTTTGGCATTCCAGATATCCATTCCTTCCATATCTGTGGCTTCATGCATCAATCCGTAAAAATCTCCTTTGTAACCCCAATGAAATCTTGGGACATGATAGAAAGAAGTGAAATCAAATTTATCAGCGCTGTAAGTAGCATTAAAATTATAAATCTCTAATCGTTCGTAATCTTTGACTTCTTTGGTTGTATTTACTTCAAGGCCATTTGTATTAAGCTCGGATGCTACAGTTACATAAGTTTCTCCACGTTTGCCATAATACTCTTCCAGCTGTTTATCAACTACATTTCCCAGAACATTCAAGCTGAAGTTACCTTCTAATCTGCTGAAAGGCTGGAATTCAAAATCCAGGAACAGCATTTCACCATTGGAAAAATCCAAACCGTTTTTGCCGTTATTTTCAACTTCTTCAGATTTACCATTGAAGACCATATCTCCTCTCAGGCTTCCACCTGTAAGACGGATTGCTTCACTTTTCTTCTTTTCAGTTTGTAGTAAGGTTAAATTTCCAAGTAGGTTTAAAACGTTCATATCAATATTATCAATTTTGGAATTCATTTCGGTTTTGTTTACGCTATATGGATCGATGCCCCAGATTTCTGAAAGGACATAGTAAGCCATTCTCGGCTGAGCTTCGTAGATTTTGTCATCATTAGGACCGTTCAGCCCACAGATTCCAAACCATTCTTCGTTCATATTGTTACGGTTTTCAACAAAATCAAATGAATAACCACCGTTACTCCAGGAAGCATTATTATCCTGAATATCAAGATTTTCGACTTGTAAATACTTCCACCATTCGTCTCGCCATTCAAAAAGGCAACCACCTACAGCATTACCTTCTTCTTCTTTTCCATAACTCTTATTATAAATTTCCTGCCAATTGCCTGTTATAATATGTGCCTGGCCTGCCTGATCTTCAGTAAATGTTCTTGCATTAAAGGCATCACTACCAAATTCAGTGAGCATCACAGGCAAATCGAGTTCTTTATCTACTCTTTCCCACATATCTGTGAAGCTAATACCTCTATAAGAATTGACTCCCAGAATATCCAGATCTTTACAGTATTCTACGATCAGATCAAGATACTGAATATCTCCGTTTACAATTGTAAAAAGGTGATTTGGATCAATTTCTTTTCCTTCCTTCATAATCTCATTATATAAACTATATAGAGATTTTGCTTTTTCCTTATGTTGTTCACCTACAGGAAGGTCTTCGATCTCGAAGCTTGCCCATTCCAAACCATAGTTGCTTTCATTTCCAAGAGCAAACATCAAAACACCGGGTGTGTTCTTATATTGTTCGACTAATTCCAGAATATCTCTTTTCAAAGTTTCTCTAGTAAGTTCGTCAGAATAGTTTGTTTGTGGTATCCAGGCTCCACCCACATTGTAACCGTAACGTCCCATCAAATGGTTTACGACGGTCATGATACCATGCTCCTGATAAATATAAGTTACCCATTTTGGCGGTATAATCCCAAATGAACGAATTGTATTAATACCAGCTTTTTTCATCAGATTACATTCGTAATCCATCACTTTCTGAATTTGTTCGTCGGTATTATCCCACAAATTGAAAGCATAATTTTCACCAATCGGAGTGTAACCCCACACAATACCTTTTACGAAATAGTCTTCACCATTTACTTTTAGCTTCCAGCCATTTTCATCTTGATAAGTAGTTACTTTGTCTGGCACTGATGCATGAACGGTTGTAAAAACAAAAAATAAAATTGTTGCTGCAATGATGACGATCCGTCTTGTTTTTGCTGCAAAATTGAATTCAGCCATATTTCCCCCATTATTTTTTAATTGCTCTTTTTCACACTTATAAGACAACTCTTTCTACTGCTATATAGCAATTTTCGAATTGCGTTTTATTGTCAAGATATTTTTCTTTTTCTGGCTAAAATATAGTGAAAATTATTTTCGAACAGGGTGTAATATGTGGTAGTTTTGATACTATAACTGAGTGTTTGCTGGGATGCAGGAATTTCTTTTTACAAGTCGTGCTGGAAGTATTATATGCTTATAATCTATATCTTTACCATCAATCGAGGAAAGTAGCATTTCTACTGCTTTATTTACCATATCTTCAATTGGAGCAGCATTTGTAGTAAGGGCAGGAAATACCCTAGAAGCAACTTCAATGTTGTCGAATCCGACAATACTGATTTCATCAGGAATACTAATACCTCTCTCGCGAATTGTTTTCATAGAACCTATAGCCATGGAGTCGTTTGCACACATTATAGCAGTAGGAGATTCTTGCATGGATGCGAAATATTCGCCAGCTTTTTCTCCTGATTCATAAGAATAGTTACCTTTAAAGATCAAAGATTTGTCTTCTTTGATGCCCAATCTTGTTAAAGCACTAGTATATCCAAGCAGTCTGTCTCTGCAGACGTCAGAATCTAATAATCCTGAAATGAAACCAATCCGTCTGTGACCTAAAGACCAAAGGTATTCAATAGATTTACTGCAGCTATTGTAGTTATCTATAGTAACTGAAGGTATAGATTTATCTGCTGCTGTATTATCTAACAATACTATAGGCAGATACTTATTTATTTCCTGTATTTTGTCTTCAATACGTGGAAAACAGCAGATGATGACACCATCAATTTTCTTCTGATTCTTGAGAGGATTAAGATCGTTAAAGTCTGAAAAAAGCAACATGTTATAGCCCATTTTCTTAACTGTCTTATCTAATGCCTTGAAGATTAATGAGTAATAAGGACTGGAAATGCCTTCTTTGATATCTTCATCTAGGAAAAATCCAATATTACGTGTTATTTTAGGACTCATTTTTCTGTTACTTACGAAAGTACCTTTTGTTGTAAATTTATGTAAGATACCTTCTTCTTCCAATTCAGTTATAGCCTTGCGCACTGTCATGTATGAAGCGTTGAGTTCTTTTGCCAGTACTCTTTCACCCGGAAGTTTATCAACAATAGAACCATTTCTTATACCGTCTTTTATGCGGTTTTTTATATGGATATATTTAGGTGTTTTATCATTCATTAGAATACACTTAAAATCCTTTTTATATTATTTTCTTTAAATTATTATTATAGCAATAGATCATTTTGCTACAACTGCATGGACTATAATACAGACACTGCTATAACTCACAAAATCAAAAATTATATATACGGACAATTAGTCAAGAAAACATTTATAAAAGGCTTTAAGCTAGTACAAATCCGTTCTCAAAATTACTAGAAAGAATAAAAGTGCTTGACATGAAAATCCATAAAACAGAAATTGCTATATAGCAAGAAGGAAAATGTTTTGCTTCGAAAATTATTAGATGTTATTTTTAATAGGGGAGGTTTTAAAGATGTTAGGTAGAATGCTTAATTTTATTTTGTTAGTTGCGTTTTTTTCTTTGTTAATGAATGGCTGTGACAATATCACAGATCCAGATCTTGTTTCGGATCCTACGATCCCTGATACCTATGAATTAGTATGGGAAGACAATTTCGATCAGGTAACTCTTGATGACACTTATTGGGATTACGATCTCGGTTATGGTGGTGACGGTTGGGGAAATGACGAATGGCAGCTTTACACAAATTCTTCTGATAATATCCGAGTTGAAGATGGAAACATGGTAATTTCAGCTCAATGTCCATCAGGTGAGCCTGCTAAGAGAGACGGTTCAATTACCTCAGCTCGTGTTAAAACTCAAAACAAAATTTCTTTTAAATATGGAAAGATCATGGCCAATATTAAAGCTCCCACTGGCACTGGAATGTGGCCGGCTTTCTGGATGCTTGGCAACAGTTTTGAAACTGCCGGTTGGCCTTATTGTGGTGAAATAGATATTATGGAAATCAGTCCTTTACTGCATGGTGACAATACAACGATGTGCACTCTGCATTGGTGGGATGAGAGTATTGAAGGCTACAATACTTATGGCACAACTTATGATTTAAACGAATCACTTTCAAACGACTATCATGTTTTTGAAGTTGAATGGGATGAACAGCGTATTATTGGAAAAATAGACAACATCACTTATTTTACAAAAGTAATCGATCCTATTACAATGAATGAATTCCTCCAAAATTACTTCTTGATCTTTAATGTGGCAGTAGGCGGAAATTTAGGTGGAGCTCCCGATGATACAACCGTGTGGCCACAGAATATGCTGGTTGACTGGGTTAAAGTATATAAGACTGAAGAAAGCTTGATTCCGATCGAAACATTCGGAATTTTTACAGATGAAACACTCGTCGATGCTGGCTTAACAATTGGAGTTAATGCCGAGATATATGTTTGGGAAAATACTCTTACCTCTGGCACAATTCCACCCTATGAAGGCACTGGGGTTCTTTCCTGGCAATCTGCAGGAGCAGGTTGGTTTGGTGCTGGGATCAGTTCAACTATGCCGGTTGATCTTTCTACTTTCGAAGAAGGTACACTTAAGTTCATGATGAAGATGCCTGATGATGTAACATTCAAGATTGGGATAAGCGATGCTCAGGGAAATGAAAATTATGTTGAATTTCCCGCAGGTCAGACTACCTATGGCCTGGTGAGAGACGGTAACTGGGGACAAGCAATAATTCCTATTACAGATATCAAAGGAAGCGTCAATCTGCAAATGATGAATTATGAATTCATTATTCTGGAAGAAAACGGTGCAAGTTGCGAATTTGCCATTGATGATATTTATTATGATGGTGGCGGATCAACTGCCGGCAGCGTCAGCTTTGATGCAGATACATATTCGGTGGATGACACAGTTGCTGAAATTACAGTAATGGATGAATCTGCAGCCAGTACTACTGTTTCTGTTACAATAGATAATGGTACAGATACCATTTCTATTGATGTAATCCTCGATGCAGATGGTGAAGGAACTGGAACTTTGAATTTCGGTCCGACAAATGATGATACTGATACTATCACTATTACAGCTGGTGGCTCGATTACTGTTTCATATAACGACGCAGGTGGGACTGTGAGAACAGACACTGCTAATATCGAAAGTGGAGCACCAATAACTACTATCGGAATTTATTCAGAATCTCATACTGATCCAATGCTTACATACTCTGCAATTATAAATAGTGCCGACTGGAGTGGCAATTCAGCTGAACCGGATGAGCAAAGTACAGCAGTAACACCAGTGGAAGGAACATACGTTCTTTCTGTAGAATACACGGATCTCGGAGCTGGTTGGGGTGGAATTGCCTTTGACTTTGGCTCGCAAGATATTTCCAGTATGGAAACACTTGTATTGAGTATTGATATTTCTGCTATGCCTACTTTATCACAATTGGGAATTAAATTTGAAGATAACGCAGGCGGAAACACTGAGGTAAATCTGTTTTCATATACACCTGTAATTTCTGGAAACTGGTCTATGTATGAAATCCCGATTAGTGATTTCGCAGCTGTGGATCTTACTGATCTTAAATATCTTGGTGTTTGGAATCCTAAAGACAGTGGAGATAATCTTCTTTTCGGTACAATTTATCTTGATGATATTTATCTTGATGGTGAACCCGTAAATCCTCCACCAGATGCTGCAGGTATTTATTCTGAATCACATACAGCAACAACAATTCCTTATACACAAATTATTAATAGTGCAGACTGGAGCGGTAATTCTGCTGTTCCCGATGAAATGAGCACAGCTGTAACTCCTGTAGACGGCACATATGTTCTTTCTGTTACTTATGAAACAGGTGGTGCAGGCTGGGGTGGAGTAGCTTTTGATTTTGGCAGTGCAGATATATCAGCATATTCAACACTTGTTTTGAGTATAGATACTTCCGCTATGTCCGGATTGGCTCATTATGGCATTAAATTTGAGGACAATTCGACAGGAAACACAGAAGTTGATCTGTTCTCATATACACCAACAATATCAGGTAACTGGGCAACATATGAAATTCCTTTGAGTGTCTTTCCAGGTGCAGATCTTACTGACTTAAAATATCTTGGATTATGGAATCCTATGGATGCTGGAAGTACTCTTATTTTTGGCACACTTTATTTTGATGACATTCATTTGTTGAATTAAATATAGAGGAATATTATTATGAGTAAACAAAAAGTTGAATCAGCTAATAGCACTAATTTAGTTCCATTCGGGCAAAAAGTTGCTTTTGGCATCGGCATGTTAGCCAATCAAATGTTTCCTGCGGTCCTGGGTATATTTATGGTTGTCTTGGTCCAGGATTTGGGCTTCCCGGGTTGGATGTGGGGAATTTTATTTTTCCTGCCAAGGGTATTTGACTCGATTACGGATCCCATTATGGGCTATATTTCGGATAACACCAAATCGAAATGGGGCAGACGAAAACAGTACATCTTCATTGGTTCGATCATCATGGGAATTGCCTTTATCATTATGTGGCAATTGTATCGCGAGAATGGAATAAACTACAACTTTATCTATTTCCTTCTATTTTCGTTTGTCTTCTATTTAGGTCTTACCATTTTTAGTGTGCCTTACGTTGCAATGGGCTATGAAATGAGCAACGATTTTCACGAACGTACAAGCATTATGGCCGTAGCCCAATGGATCGGGCAGTGGGCCTGGGTTATTGCTCCCTGGTTTTGGGTCATCATGTACAACAAGGGCTGGTTTCCATCGGCGGATGTAGCTACAAGGAC
>JAVCCH010000003.1 GCA_030765535.1 Candidatus Tenebribacter davisii | reverse complement strand
CACTTTCCCAGTTGAAACCGGAAGAAGCACTAATTATTGAGTTGCAATTCTACCAGAAAATGAATTATAAACAAATTGCAGAAACACTTGAAACCACACAATCTGCAGTTGATTCCAAACTTGTACGAGCCAAGAAAAAACTAATTAACATAATCAATGAACAAAAAAAGATGCAGGAAGATAGACCGGATATTGTCTAAAGGAGTAGAGGTGAAAGAAAATGAAGCAGGATAATGAATGCAGCTTTAGCAAAAAATTAAATGCCTATATCGCTGGCGAACTTAGTGAGATGGAACACGAAGAAGTTCGGGCGCATGTAAGTAGTTGTCACCTCTGCCAGAAAGAGATTAGAGAACTAAATCAAGTAGAAAATTTCCTTATGCAATATACTGATGAAGAAGTTCCTATCAGGCTCAACGAGAAAATATTAAATTTAGTATCAAGAAGTTATGTAAATCCATTCAAGAGAAAAGTTGTCAGCTTTTCCATCGCTGCATCAATTATTGTTTCTTTTGTTACTGGAATACTTCTCAGCGATCTTACATTCACTCAGGAAACTGAATCTGATTATGATTTTGGACAAAACGCTTTATACAGTTATTTTGAAGGAGAATAGGAATGAAAAATCATACCATAAAAATTCTATTAATTATCTCTTTAGCTTTTAATATTGCTTTCCTGGGTGGCGGGATTTTTAGATCTATCAAATTTAGAAAATTTCCTCCTATCCATGAAAGGATCAAAAACGAAAAGGTCAGAAATTTCATGGAACGCAGAAAAGAGATAGGTAGTCCTTTAAGACGAGATTTTTATAAAGCAAAAGATGAATTTATGAAGGCACTGACAAAACCTGAAATTGATGAAGCCGAAATGCAGATCCTGATAGATGAGCTAATTGCAAAGCAGAATGCTATGGAAAGAGAAGTTGGTAATTCCATGATTGAATTACGACAACAACTTTCTGACAAAGAAGCAAAAGAGATTTTTGGTAAATTTCAAAGATGGATGCAGCCACCGGAAGAAAAACATCCTGAACCACGAAGAAGGTTAAAGAAAAATAATTGATTGCTTAATCAGAATATAAGAGTAAAATATAGATGTGATGTAAAAGAACAAAATAATAGTTATATTCTATAACGTGAATGGTACCAGTTAGGAATTGACTATTAAAAATTAAACGAGAGTCGTTTTGCTAAGCAAAGCCGACTTAACAAAAACTGAATCGTTTGCATGCAAGCCGATTATACAAAAATTGAATCGTTTGCAAGCAAGCCGATTCTTAAAAGGAGAAAAAAATGAAAAAATTAGTATTTGTAGTAATTGGAGTGATAGCTGTGATAGGTTTGTTAACAGCATTCGATGGAAACTGTAGAGGAAATAATGATGGTGAACGCCATTCAATGAGAGATAAGATGGAAAAAGATGGCGGACACCGTGGAATGCAGGATGGATATCAAATGATGTGTGAAGAATTAGAACTTACTGATGCACAGAAAGATCAGATGGAAGAATTTCGAATCAGCAGTAAGAAAGAGATGATAGTTGCTGAATCTGATCTGAAATTATTGGCGATCGATAAAAGAATTGCTTTAAGAGATAAGAACTTTAAGCAGGCAAAAAAACTTTCCGGAGAGATCTCTGAAATTAGACAGGAAATAGCTGAAAAGAGAATTGAACAACAAGAACAAAGATGGAATATCTTAACTCCTGAGCAGCAGAAAAAAGCAGATGAACTGCGAGGTGAACATCCACGCAGAGAATCTAACCATAGCCCTAAATTGAAAAAACTAAAAAGACAATAATCAGCGTAAGAACAAAAAAGCCATCCGGCAACTGCCGGATGGCTTTTTTTATGCAGAAAAATTTACATAATTATAATGTAATTGATAATTACTATTACTTATATCTTTTCACAAATATATAAATAGAGATTAGAAAATTTCCTTATCGCTATATTCCGGAGATTATAAATATGAAAAAAGCAATAATTGTAGTTATGTTGAACGCTTTTATACTAATTAGCTTAAATTTATATTCGTTTGAATTAAAAGAACTGCGAATTCTATCAGAGACAGAGAGTAAAATTGTTAAAGTTTTCGAAGATCAAAAAACTGAGAAAGTGATTCGAGTATATTCAAGATTTGATGAGAATAATATTTTTCATCAGGGATTACTCTTTGAGAATGGTGATAGACTTCCTTTTGAAGATAGAGAAAGAGTTATAGAAATATTAGATAATAAGATATTAGTTAAAAAACAATTAAATAGGGCTGATGAAGAAGTACTGTAATATGATTTCGAAGTGCAAAAATTCTAACGCGAAAGCTGATTATTAACTTTTCAGTAATTCTTTCACTTGCTTCAGTTCGTTAATTATATGTTTTTTTGCTTCTTTTTTATCAACAGAAAAATCCAGACTGATCTGCTCTTTATGCAGCAGGTTTTCTTTTAATTTCTTCCTGGCACCTTCTATCGTGAAACCTTGTGTATGGAGCATGTATTTGATCTTCTTTAAAATATCAATATCATCAGGACTATAGCGCCTGTTACGTCCGAATTTCTTCTTGGGATGAACCTGCGGAAATTCAGTTTCCCAATAACGCAGAACATGCGCTTTCAGATCAAGCAGGTTACCTACTTCACCAATCGTATAATAATATTTCTTCATTTTTCAAATTCACAAATCATAATTTCTTCTTTCTGTTTATCAA
The DNA here is from genome assembly GCA_030765535.1 of Candidatus Tenebribacter davisii. Classification (GTDB taxonomy): domain Bacteria; phylum Cloacimonadota; class Cloacimonadia; order Cloacimonadales; family TCS61; genus Tenebribacter; species Tenebribacter davisii. Next base: position 28,582 of record JAVCCH010000003.1, on the reverse strand, counting down.
ATAAATGATTACTGCATAAACCAAAATTATGCCAGCACCAATCACGAAGACAAATGGAAACCAGAAGAAATATTTTGTAAAGTAAGAATTATTTTCACAGGTATAAAGCTGGCTGTTGATCACATCTTTTTCAAAAAGTTCTGTTTGTTTCAGGATCTCTCCGGTGGGAGAAACGATCAGCGAATATCCAGTATTAGCAGCGCGATAGATCTGCTTTCGTGTTTCCACAGCTCTGAATTTGGTCATAGAAGCATGTTGATATGTTCCGGCAGAGCGCTTAAACCAAGCATCATTAGTTATGTTAACAATGAAATCCACATCATTCCTTGCCATTTCAGTAGTTAAGGCTGGGAAAGCAATTTCAAAACAGATAAGCGGAGAGAATTTATAACCGTTCACTGTATAATATTCTAACTTTTCTCCATATTCCCAGTTAGCCTGTCCTAAATGAACTTCCCAAAGAAACGGAAAATATTTTAAAAATGGAATTCGTTCTCCAAATGGAACCAGTATATTCTTATAGTAGGGAATGTGGACATCTCTGTTTTTCCCAATTAGAGTAGCAGCATTATAGAATTTATATCTATTATGATAATCTTCTCCAATATATTTGTAATGTGGGAATCCTGTGAAAATGTCAGTTTTCAATTTATCTGAAAGATCCAAGATCCATTTCCTGTATTCCATCTGTCTTAATAAATAAACAGGTGTGGAAGATTCCGGCCAAATAATAAGATCAGTATTCTCAGCTGCAGCTTTGTAGCTGTATTCTTCATAAAGTTTTAAGGTAGAATCCCTGTATATCTCTTCCCATTTCTCATCTTGCGGAATGCTCACCTGCACGATAGAAGCATTGAAATTGGTTTTAATTAGTTCAATTGTCTTCAGCCTGAAAATGCCGTAAGCAGACCAAACGATAATGATAACGGAAATTATGATAATATTCCGTTTGAAATTTCTCTTTAATCCGAAAAGGAGAACATTAACGATCAGGATCAATAAAGACAGAAGAGGTAAACCACCAATATCAACAGGTTGAATGAAAGGCAGGTAATCTGCCAGCGAATAACCTAAATTGAACCAGGGAAAACTGAATTCACCAAAATTCTGCAAAATCTCAAAACTTATCCAGATAAGAATAAAACTGAGATATCCAAACCTGTGATCTTGCTGCTTGATAAAATAAAAAAGTTGAAATACAATATAGAAATAAACTGCGAATAGAAGAAATATCCCCAGGTAACCGGGAAGGGTTACAAGTGATATCCAATGCAGGCTCACAAGTGTATATGCAGAACTGAAAGCTGCTGCTGCCCAGAATATTTCTTTCTTTTTTCTTGGTTCTTTAAAGTAGTAAAATAATGGAATGAAAGCAAAGAACACCAGGAATCCAAGCTGAATTGGAAGCCTGCTTAATCCTAACAAAAACCCGGCTGAAATTGGTAATAAATAAGGTTTTAGTTTTATTATTTTTTCTTTCGAAAACACATCATCTCTCGTTTTGTGCAATATAACTGAATTTACCTATCCAGATCTCATTATCAGACAAGAGGATCACATTATCTTTTAGCGAGAAATCATTCCATTTATTTGTGCTGACTGCAAACTTTTTTTCAGTTTCAGGATGATAAATATAATAGTCTCTTAAAATGAATTTCTGATATTTATTAATTTGGATATTACCGATTATTTCGTCTTGATAGTGTCCAAGGATCCCAAAGATCATTGTTGTATTCTTTTGTTTATCATAGACGGTAATGATATCCTTTCCCAGATCCATCTTATAGGGATGCTCAAGCTGGAATTTTCCAAATGTGTACCTGTCGGTTTCATCAAAAGTTCGTGTGATCACGATCTCTTTTAAGGCATTATCAAAGATATAATAAGTTTCAGCAGCAGTTACTGCAAATAGAGTTGGTTCATTGAAACCGGTTAATTTAATTTCAGCTATAATCTCCCCGTTTATATCGATCTTTATTATCTTTTTCTGGAAACTATCAAGCACCAGGAGATTATCATCCGGGGCAAGAGTGATATCAGCTATATTATTAAAGTTCGATACTCCAAATCCACCTACGGTATTAATTTTTTTCCCATTTTTATAAATTTGAATTTTATTGTTTTCTTTTTCCAGGATAAAAGCAGTTTTATTAATAGCTGAATACAGACATTTTTGGGGAATGTTATCTGTTTTGATCTTTTGAATAATATTCAAATTATCTGGTATTCTATAAGATCGGGTCTCAATTGTTGAACAAGCAGTCAGTAACACAATAAGCAGCATTAAAAAATTAAAACTGCATTTTTTTTTCATGATCAATAGTCCTCTTGATCTTGTCCGGCAATGCGAAGATCCTTCAATTTTCCCTGAATTGATGTTCTCCCCTGCCAGGTATTGAATTCTAATGAGTAGGCAATATCAACTTGAGAGCCTTTTTTAAGAAATGGCAGGTAATCACCCAGGTTAAATCCGATAAGGTCAAGTTCACAACCATCTTTCATAACTTTTAGTTTAAGGTGATTTCTACCGACATTATAGGGAAATCCGATAATTGTTACCTCTTTGGTAAAGAAAGTAGGACGCATATTTCCAGGACCAAATGGAGCAAATTTTTCTAACCAGTTAAGCAAATTATCATTAATCTCGAACAGTTCTAATTTTGTATCAATATTAAGTGGTGGGGTAAATTGTTCTTCCTCTGTATGTTCCTTAACATATTTTTTCAGTTTGCTTTCAAACAGATCTACATATTCAACCAGGATCTGCATTCCGGCAGCATATTTATGTCCACCAAAAGTTTCCAAGTATCCCTCTACAGAGCTAAGTGCATCAAAGAGATTAAATCCTGCAATGCTTCTGCCTGATCCGCTTCCAATTCCCTCTTTAAAAGTTATCATAATTGAGGGACGGTAATATTTTTCTACCAGTTTAGAGGCGACTATACCAATAACACCGGGATGCCAGTCAGCAGATGAAACAACGATAATTGGAGTTTCATCCATATTTTTATATTTCTTTTCTATAATGTCGCAAGCTTCTTGAAATGTACGCTGATCAATCTGTTGTCGAAGGGAATTTTCCCGTTCAATGATCTGAGCAAGCTCATCACTTTCTTCTTCGTCAACACTCACCATAAGTTCCACCGCCCGCATAGCACTTCCCATTCTACCTGCAGCATTAATTCGCGGTGCAATTCCAAATACGATATCAGCTGAGTTCAACTCTTTTTGGGAAAGTCCGGCAAGTTTTATAAGTGCGTTCAATCCTATATTTTGTTTTTTTCCCAATCTTTCCAAACCAATACTGGCAATTATCCTGTTTTCACCTGTAAGAGGAACAATATCAGCAATAGTGCCAAGTGCAACAAGGTCTATATATTTATCAATGAGCTCATCTGTATTAATTTCCAATTGGGAATAAACTGCTATAAGAAGTTTATATGCAACACCAACACCGGCCAGCATATCATAAGGATATTTACAATCTTTAATTTTAGGATTTATGATAGCAACTGCATTGGGTAACTCTTCTTTGGGGTTATGGTGATCCGTAATGATCACATCCATGCCAAGCTCATTGATCTGTTCAACTTCTTCAACTGCATTAATGCCGCAATCCACACTGATGATAAGTTCTGATCCATTCTCTTTAAGCTGATCTACTCCACTTAATGATAAGCCATAACCATCAATCATTCTATGTGGAATATAATAATCAATATTGGCACCGATCTTTTTCAAGCCGAGATACAATAGGGCAGAAGAAGTTGTCCCATCTACATCATAATCGCCATAAATTGTAATAAGTTCTTTTTTATCTATAGCAGAGATGACCCTTTCGGTAGCCTTTATCATATCAACATAGAGAAAAGGATCATGCATGTTATTTAAATTGGGATTGAAAAATTCTTCAATATCTTCAATACTTGTTAATTCTTTCTTGATCAACATTTCTGCGATCATATCGGGACACTTTATATTCTCAATTATGTATTCTTTTTGTTTTTTCTGTTCCTCGCTAAGAGGTGCAGAGACTTTCCACCTTTTTTGCATTTATCTTCCTTTTTATTATAATAAAACCAGTGTCAAAGAAGATATTAAGCCGAATTCTGTAAATTACCTAATAAGCAATCCAGTGTCTATTTCTCTAAACCGGATATTGCTATACCCAATCGGGTTCATTACTGACCGGTTTTAGCTGCCCACCCGAGAACTTAACAAGTCGGGCCGACTCTCATTCTCCTATTTGGCATTGCACCGGATAAGGCTTTCCTGTCTTCCCAACTCACATTGAGAACCGGTAGTCTCTTACACTACCATTTCACCTTTTCCAAACATCAAAATGATATCTGGTAGTTTGTTTCTGTGGAGCTAGCTTTCTGTTACCAGAACTTCCCGTTAGGAAGTATCCTGCCCTTTGGTGTTCGGACTTTCCTCTTCACGTTTCCATGAAGCAGACACTTTATCTTCTTTGACTACACTAATATATTATAACTTCGCTACTAGGATTCTACCACAACTTTCGCAATATATTATTGAATTACCTTTTCTAATATCTATCACAACTTGTGGTCGGATAGTATAACCGCAGCCACTGCAAGCATTATTTTCATTAAATGCTACTGCTTTTCTATTTCTTTTTTTAATCAAAGAACCATATCTGCGGATAAGATCCCTGGGTAGATCCTGTGCCAAGTTATTTCTTTGTTCTTTTAAATTTATAATCTCTTTTTCTACTTCCTGGATCTCAATTTCGAGTCTCTTCTCATTAGCTTTAAGTTCATCAGATGCTTTTTGCTGTGTTTGCTTTTCAACATCCATTCGTTCTTTTAATTCTGCTTCAATTTCCATTAATTTAATAAGATCATCATCAATTTCTGAATTTAATTTTTCCAGATGATTTATCTCGCTGTTAAGTGCTTTATATTCTTTATTCGTCTCGATCGTAAGAAGTTGATTTTTATATTTTGTGATCTTAGTGTTGTTGTTGGCAATATCAAGCTCTTTAAGTTTCTGTTCTTTAAGATTATCGTCCATTTCGCTTTTTGTGATCTCTACAGTTTCATCAGCATCTTTTAGAGATTGCTTTAAACTATTTAATTGCTGAGGTAATTTATTAGTTAGAATATTCTTTGCACCAATAATAGTATCAATTTTTTGCATTTGGATCAATATTTCTAATCTCTTCTTCATCTGCTCCCCTTAAATAATTCGATAAAAAAAAAGCATCTACCAATTGGTAAATGCTTTTAATAATTCATGCTAAAAATCTTTTTTATCTATTGTTTTAATCCACAAATACTTCACTTATCCCTTGCCCACTTATTATTTTTAATAACAAAAAAAATTTAATCCTATAATTTGTCAACTTCATTTATCTCTAAGCCTGTATCATTAACTGTTACTGTTATATTGTCCTTTTCTTCACTGACATTCAGAATATCTTTCAATATTCTCAGGTTTGTATTTGGATATACCTTTTCAGTAATTGTAATTTGATGAGAGTGGGAATTGTGAGTTTTTTCTATTTCATCATCAAACTCCGTTTGTAATTCTCGTAATTGTTCTGCTAAAGTAGCTATTAAAGCTTCATCAGTTTCAGAAGCTGCTCTTGCCTGGATGAGTTTTGTATTATTAAGGCGAATTTGCTCTTTCAAAAATGGTGCAATGGCAATTTCTGCTTCAGTAAGTATTTGCAGAGGACTTCCCAGGGAAAATACTTTTAATTGCTCCCCACTTTGTATAACTCCACCTGAAATCGAACAATTTTTTTCTGCTTCTATTATTCCATTAGCATATATTAAACAATTACGGGCATTTTTATTTATTGTGATCCTTCCAGTTGCAAAGATTTTTGAATCTTCAGCATAATCCATGATAACATCACCATGAACAATTATTCCGCCCTGCATACAATTAGAGATATGTCCTTTACTCCACAGATCACCAAAAATTTCTAAACTGGAGTTAGAGATAACTCCATCAATTGTTGTATTACCATAAATAGTTTTAACCGTATTTTGAATGTCCTGAGATAAGAAATCAGATCGAACACAGATCTTATTATTCTGGTCAAGATATGGATATCCGGATTTCGAAGATAGGATTTGATTTGTTTCTTTAGAATAATAAACACTTTTTCCTAAAAATTCTTCAACATTCATATGAGCTTCATGCTCTGCAGAGAGTTCAATATTAAAAATATCTTTTCTGCCTGCTTGAATGTTACCATTAGAAACATCTGCAAGAATCTGATCCTTTTCAATTTTTTCAAAGTTATAGAGATCTTCCATTTCATAGTGTTCATCTACTTTTATACATGACTCCGTATCAAATTTATAGGAAATTCCAGAGCTATCAACTTGGGTTGAAGCCCTGGCAATTAGGAAAGGTTTATCTAGTTCTTTTACTACTCTATTTTCGTGATTATATTCCAATGCTTCTTCAATCCCATTTTTTATTCCAACAGAATTAATTAGAGAAGAAATCTCCTTCTCATCTATCATATTACTATTATCTTTAAGTGTAAGGTAAGCAGACAGATTATCTTTTGAAATTGTTAGATAAAGTGTTTTATCTGCATTTGTGTAAATTTTCCCTTCTGTCAGATCATTCATTATAATCACTCTCTTATTAAATTATCCCAATGAAGGTTCTTAATATTTATGACAAATTCCTTTAGTCCATTCATCCAGCCTCCATTGGCAATAAAACATAAATGAACTATCGGGTTTATCGTCAACGTTTTTTTCATATTAGATAACTGTTATTGAACGATTACGCTTACGATAATATAATTTAAATAACATCGAAATTAATACTTATTTCAATAATAACATCTTACCTGTTTTAACTTCTGTATCAGTTTTAACTTTGAAAAAATAGATTCCTGAAGATACATTCTTATCTTTTTCATCTTTTCCATTCCAGTTGAACTGATATGTTCCAGCAGATAGAAATTCTGTAATGATCGTTTTTATTAATTGCCCTTTTGCATTAAAAATAGATAATGATGTATTGGAATTATCCGGTAAAGAAAAGGAGATCATTGTACTGGGATTGAAAGGATTGGGATAATTTCCCAGAATTGTAAGTTCATTACTTATTAATGGATTGCCAGCACTTACTTCTTCTTCCAGTACAAAATCGACAACGGAAGTTTCTGAAACTATTACCGTGATCTGTACTTCATCTGGAACTAAATAGCCTTCCAGATAACACGATACTGTGTAATCGCCAGCTTCTACTTCAATGTCGTATTCACCATTTAAGTTTGTATTAGCACTATATGCTCCTGCTGTGATCTCGGCATTTTCCAGCAGGTTTCCTTCATTATCAGTAACTGTTCCACTAATAAAACCAGTGGGAATTACAGGAACGAATTCATAAACACCCATGTCGATTGTGGCAGTCCCATTTTCATCACCATCAATGATACGCTCATTTCCATCTAAATCAAAATTTGGAAGTGGAAAGGAAACCAGGGTTTCATCTCCAGTATCAATGCAAGGTGAAATATCTGATAAATGAAAATCAAGTTCAGCATAATTGATAAATTGAGGATCATCTGAAATGACAAAAGGTCCGGTAAAACCATCACTTATACAACTATTCGAAACATTGGCTGTACCATCCAAGACGAAAATGTCTTCCGGTAAGTTATTCCATAAAATTGAATTATAGAGATCTAAATTACCTCCATTCACCCAGAATGCTCCACCAGATAACGGAGATACATTGTCTACCGCCGTGATATTAGTAGCTTCTGTATTGCATGTAGTCAATCCGCAAGCTGCTCCTGAACCAAATTGAGTGCTATTATTACTAAATAGTATATTTGCCAGTTTCAGATTAGAACTCACACCGTATATTCCAGTGCATGCCCCAGCATCATTATCAAGAAATGAACAATTATATAGTTCGGGATTAGAATTATTCCAACAGGAAAATCCAGCTGCAAATATAGCAGAAGTATTTAGCTTGAAAGTGCAGTTATTAAGCACTGGTGCAGAGCCATATGTAATAATTGCACCACCATAAAAGCTACAGTCATTTTGCAGAAATAAGCAATTATTGATTTGTACATCAGATCCACCACCCACATAGATTGCTCCACCATCCCATTGGCTGTAATTCAAATAGAAATAAGAATTATCAATAGTTAAATTACTGGTATTTGAACAAAAAATTGCTCCACCATTTGGATCATCCCCACTACCAAGGGCATATCCCCTTTTAAATTGACAATAACTGATTTCGTTGGCAAGTAAAGGACTAAGGTTTCCATCATAAAAACGTAATCCGTGCCAGCCGGAAGTTGAACTCAGTGGTGTAAAACTGATAGAATCTGCAGCTGTTCCATTTGCTACAATTCGACCGTAAATTATTAACTTGTAATGGTCGTTGAATATAACATCAACACCGGGTTCTATTTCCAATTCAGTTCCAGATTGAATTGTGATCTCCCCATCAATAAAATAGGGGTTTCCAGCGACATCCCATAATCCACTTACATCTCCTGCCGGTATAATCGTTGAACAAAGAATTATGGGAAATAAAAATGCTAAGAATAAAACTGATTTTTTCATTTTACAACTCCTTAATTGTTTTTTCTATATATTTGGTTAATGGGATCGATTGTTCCCAATATTGTTTAAATATCTGAGTGAAAGTCTGTGCTACATCGGTATGTTCAAAAGATGTAAAGGTGAATTCTGAAATATTGCTTAATTTATTTTCCAATGTAAAAACAGCGATTTTTCTGTCGAAAATAAAAAGTTTCATGGGTAGTGATTCAGCTACACGGATCTCTTCACCTACACTTTCAAAATATTCTAACCTTTTAATAAAATTCTTTATATTTCCCGGTTCGATCTGGTGAATCCCTTTATAGATAACACCTTTTTTAGCACTTGCTCTTTGAGGTACATTTAGTGTTTTAAGGTTCTCAACATTCATTAGATAGGGTGGCTTACTGAATGCCAATACCTCTTCTTTTACCTCATTTTCCAACTTTTCAAGTGTATTAATAATGGCTGATTTTGCATGTAATATTTTAATTAGTTCTTTGTTTTCCTGTTTTTTCCCTGCTTCAAAATATGGAAATAATTCTTTTGAGAGTTTATCTATTAATTTTATCCGCATCTGTAATGTAGTTTTAGTTGTATTAAAGGCTATCTTAGGATTTATTGCTACCACTGTTCGAACTTTTCCATTTATCTCCCTTACAAAACCTTTTTGTACAAGGCTAGCAATAATACCATATATATTTGATCTATTCACTTTGATTAGTTGAGCCATTTTTGTTGCTGTAAGCGGTTGTTTGAGAAGAAGTAAGTATGTTTTAGCTTCATTTTCTGTAAGTCCAATCATGGCCAGTTCATTTATAAATTTTTGCAAAATACCTCCTTTTACCTTACAAATATACAACAATTATTTCCAATTAAATCCGTCAATATATTTTTGTTGCATAGGGGTACAACAAAAAATTTGAAGTAATAGAAACATTGACAGATATTCAATAAAAAAAGAAATGTTATATATGAGCAGCAGGGGATTTTCTATGTTGCCATTTTTTTGCATTGAGTATAAAATCTAATATCGGAGAGGTTTTTATGTATTCTACTGCTGTTTTAGGCTGTGCCTGGGGAGATGAGGCAAAAGCAAAGATAGTTGATGTTCTGGCAAAAGATGCTAACTATATTGTTAGATTTCAAGGTGGGAATAATGCTGGGCATACGATTAAATTAAAAGAAAATAAATATGTATTTCATCTTGTGCCATCCGGCATTCTATATCCGGAGAAAATGTGCCTTATCGGCAGCGGTGTTGTTATTGATCCGTTTCAATTATTAGCTGAAATGGATAATTTGAAAGCACAGGGAATTTCATTTGAGAACAGATTTTTCATTGACCCAAGAGCGCAAATTGTACTTCCTTTGCATCGAGAATTGGATGGTAAGGCAGAATCTAGTGATAGCAAAACAAAGATCGGCACCACGAAACGGGGAATTGGACCTTGCTATGCAGATGCAATAGCACGTTATGGGATCCGATTTGGAGACCTTTATGATAAAGAATATCTGCAAGAACGTTTGGAGAACATCTTTAAATTTCATAATTACCCAAACTCAGAAATTGATGATGTGTTAAACGAATTAATCTTGATCTCAGAAAAGCTGAAACCATTTATAAAACAGATCCCATATTTATTAAATGATGCAACTGATAAAAATATCCTTTTTGAAGGTGCTCAAGGTGCATTACTTGATGTAACATTTGGTACATACCCATTTGTTACCTCTTCTCATACACTGTCAGGCGGAATAGCGATTGGTGCTGGATTCGGCAAAAAAGTAGATAGAATCGTCGGTGTATTTAAAAGTTATTACACACGTGTAGGCAATGGACCATTTCCTACAGAACTTAAAGACGAGACAGGAGATAAAATCAGGATACGGGGAAATGAATTCGGTTCTACAACAGGTCGTCCGCGTCGATGCGGATGGTTCGATGCCGTTGCAGCCAAATATGCAGCCATGTTGAACGGAATTGATGAAATAGCCTTAACTTTACTTGATGTATTATCGGGTTTCGAAACTTTGAAAATTTGTACAGGTTACAAGATCAAGGATATAACAACTAATGAATTCCCATCGATCTCTAAAACTCTTGAGCATGTAGTTCCGCAGTATATAGAACTTCCCGGATGGAAAGAAGATATTACCGGGATAACTGCAATTAATAAGCTCCCAATGACAGCATTGAATTATATTGCAAAGGTCGAAGAGCTTATCGGCAAGAAAGTGACCATAGTTTCTGTGGGACCGGAACGGGGCCAAACTATCTTCAAATAGCGGTAAGCAAATAAATCTTGACAGTAAGACTGCACATTTCAGTTTGTTCCAGCCTTTATAACAAGGCATATAATAAAGAGTTATGTGTTAAATATATTGGAAAATATTTAAAGGAGTATTAGCATGAAAAGGACTTATCAACCTCATAACAGAAAGAGGAAAAATAAGCACGGTTTTCGTTCTAGAATGGCTACAAAAGGCGGTCGTAAGGTTTTAGCCAGAAGAAGAGCAAAGGGTAGAGTTCGCTTAACAGTAAGCGATTAATGTATTTCATCACCTCAAAAAGAGAATACCAGAATGTTTATAGTGAAAATAAAAAAACAGATGGTGATCTCTTTGTTTTTTTAAAGAAGAAAGTACTTGAAGATCATTTTGCAGTTGGAATCGTAGTTAGTAAAAGAGTTGGTAACGCAGTAACCAGGAATAAAGTGAAAAGACGTGTTCGTGCTTTTTTGAGAGAACATGAAGAATTGCAGCCAACTAAAGTGGAATTGATAATTGTAGCAAAACCCGCTGCGGGTATAGCTGCCTGGCAAGAAATTAAGGATGAACTAATTCATTTATTTGTAATTATCTAACAATGAAGATTTTTAATAAAGTCGTCTTATTGATCATCACATTTTACAGAAATTATATTTCTGTATATCTACCGCCTACCTGTCGATTCTCACCAACCTGCAGCCAATATTCTTATCAGGCATTCCAAAAATATCCATTTTTTAAAGCCCTGAAATTATCGATCTTTCGAATCCTGAAGTGTCACCCTTTCCATCGGGGTGGACACGATCCATTACCATAAGGAGAATTTATGGACAAAAAGACACTATTAGCAGTTTTGCTTATACTTGTTGTATTTTGGTTAAGTAGCGAATTTCTCTGGAAAAACAAGAAAGCTCAAACAGCACAACAACCTCTTACTGAAGAGACTGTAGCCACACAGAACCAGGTAGCAGAAACTTCCAAACCGGATGAAACTAGAGTAGAAACAGAAATTATTGCTTTGGATAATGACATTGAGATCAACAATAATATTGTACTTGAAAATGAACTCATCAAGATAATATTCAGTAATAAGGGTGGGGTAATTCATTCAGTTAAATTAAAAGATTTTTATTTAAAAGACAAAACTACTTACGTAGAATTATTAACTGAGAACAGCAAAATTCTTGGCATGAAATTAACTGATACCTCCGGTAATATTTCTAATTATACAGAAATCCCCTTCAATTATGAATTAAACGGAGTGAGCCAAATTGTCACATTTACTTCCAATACAGAAAAAGGAACTTTCAAAAAAATATTTAAATTATCCGATGATTATCAGCTCAACCTGGAAACACAGCTAAACGGATTTGCTGATATGAGTGGATATGAAATTGATATAGACAGCGGTATTGCTGATACAGAAGAATATTTGAAAATGAAAAACAGAGATTATGCTGTCATCAGCCAGATAGATAATGCTAAAAATAAAATTCCACTTTCAAAACTCAAAGAAAATAAAACTGCTTCAGGTAAAATAGATTGGGCTGTAATCCGTTCTAAATATTTTACAATGGCTATTATACCTGATGAGCTAATTGAAATGAATAAAATAAATGCTTTTAAAAGTAATGAAAGTCCTGCTATGAATTTGTCAGTTGCAACAATTGGTTCTCAGATAAATCATAACTACAATTTGTATTTGGGACCTCTTGATTATGGCAGATTAAAATCATATGATAATGGAATTGAGAGTATAGTTGAATTAGGACCAAAATTTTTACAAGGAATCAGTAAATTATTCTTATGGTTTTTATCTTTCCTGTATAGCTTTATCCCAAGCTGGGGTGTTTGCATTATCATCTTTGCAGTACTTCTAAAAACGATATTTTATCCTCTAACTCATAAGAGTTTTGAATCTACAACTAAAATGCAGAAAGTTCAACCACTTACCAAAGCACTTCAGGCAAAATACAAAGGTGATCCGCAAAAGATGAATGCTGAACTTAAAAAATTGTATAAGGAACATGGAGTTAATCCGTTAGGCGGATGCTTACCAATGCTGCTTCAGATGCCTGTTATCTTCGCTCTCTATCCAATGCTTAGATATTCCATTTCATTGAGACAAGCAAGTTTCGGCTGGCTGCCGGACCTTTCTGAACCTGACCCGATCTGGGCTCTTCCAATCTTAATGGCAGTATTTATGTTCGTTCAGCAAAAGCTTATGGCTCCTTCTAAAAAAAGTTTGGAAGGAATGGATGACAAGCAAAAAGCACAGCAACAGTCACAAAAAATGATGATGTATTTCATGCCAGTTATGATGTTCTTTATTTTTAAGGGACTATCTTCTGGATTGGTTCTATACTGGACAGTATTCTCAATTATCGGTTCTGTTCAACAGTATTTCATCAAGAAAAAATTTATGTAAGGGATATACAAATATGAAAGAGACATTAGTAACAGGAAAATCAACTTCAAAAATAATCTCTGATTTTATGAAAAAGAATAATCTTGGACTTAATGACTTCAAATTTGAAGTTGTGGTAGAAGGTTCAAGTGGTTTTATTGGACTATTTGGTTCCAAACCAACTACGATAAAATTCATCTATGATGAAACCAAAATTCATTTTACAAAACCAGCCATTAAAAACGTTCCTAAAAAGGACAAAAAGGTCATCAAGAAAAGCAGTAAAAAGATCATAGTTAAAAAACAGAAAACCTCTGGAGACAGCAATACTGAGAACATCATTAAGATGACCAGAGAATTTACGCTGGGCATTCTAACTAAAATGAATGTCGCTACCGGTGATGTAGATGTTAAAAATAAAGACGGGGTCTATTATATAAAAATAAACAATTCAAAAGATGCAGGTTTTATTATCGGGAAAGAAGCCAAGATGCTTGACGCTTTCCAGCATCTTCTAAATCAGATGGTAAATAAAGCTGAAAAGAAAAAAATCCAGATCATTATTGATGTTGACGGATACAGAGACAGACGTATGAAAGCTTTGCTGGAGAAAGTTGATAACCTTTCCAAAAAAGTTATTGAATCGGGAAAAAGCTTTACGTTGGAACCACTTCATGCCAGCCATAGAAAAATTGTTCATCAGCATATTGAGAAAAATAGTAAGCTCCGTACCAGGACAATTGGTGACGGCTCCAGAAAACGTGTTGTTATTCTTCCAGCTAATAAATCCTCAGATAGGAATGCATAATCAAAATAGGCAATACAGATTGTAAAATAGTTTACGCTGGGAATTGGTGGGGAGATGCCGGTGCTGCTACGGGCGTAATGCCTAAAGCTTTATGGCAAAAACTACTGCAGGTTGACGACAGAAATAGAATTGAACTTGCGCTAAATCTTTTACTTATCCATTCTGATAATAAAAATATTTTAATTGATACCGGACTTGGTAATAAACTGTCTGATAAAGTAGAAATAATATATTCACCTTCAAAATTTGTTCTATTGGAATCACTCGCAAAGTTGGGATTATCCAGAAATGATATTGATATCGTTGTACTTACCCATCTCCATTTTGATCATGCTGGAGGAGTAGTATCCTTTATCGATAATAAAAGAGAACTGACTTTTCCTGAGGCAGTTCATATTATTCAAAAAAGAGAATGGGAAGTTGCCAAAGATCCTGATGAACTTAACAAGGCATCATACAATTTTAAGGAAGACCTGAAACTTCTTGAAGATGTTGGAAATTACAAACTTATTGATGGGGATTTTAAGCTGAACAAAGATGTAACTTTGGAACTTACCGGTGGACACAGTGAAGGCATGCAGGTTATCAGAATAGAAAGTGATAATGAACTTGCTTATTATCCCGGCGATATCCTGCCAATGGAAGTTAACCGTCATTTAGCAGTTACCACGGCTTTCGACCTTAACCGTAAAGATACATTCAAAGTCAAAAAGAAGATACTCTCAGAGATCAAAGAAAGAGATGGTATTATTTTTTTGGCACATGATTCGAAGAAGCAATTTATTCGGTTTGAGAAGTAGATAATAAATATTTTTAATTAATATAATTTAATTTCCTAACAAATTACCATACAGTAAAAAATCGATTCATTTTCGATGTCAATGTTATTATCTTTTGTTATTCTGTTTTCATGGATTTCCGTTTTCACGGGAATGACAACCTCTATTGCTTTGTAAGTCATCTTGAAAGAGAACTCTATCCTTCGATTTAGCTTCTGTATTTGCTAGTTACGACTTGGTAAGCAGGACGACAAGTGGAATTTATTCAACTTTTGTAAGAATCAATGAATATTTACCTGTTTTATCTTCCGGAAATTTGGTGGGGTAATTGCCGTCCGGTGAAGTACGGATCTCCAATTTACCATCTTCCAAAATTTGTATAATTCCAAAACTGTTTGTCCATTCAGAACCGGGGCAACTACCCGGACAAAGTTTAATTGTTACAGGTGATGTTTTACAATTTAGTTCAAATCCACCTTTTGTACCGCTGCCCGATCCATCATGAAACTTTTCATTCATATCATATTTGCCGTTTTCATCAAATGTAATATCCCCGCTCACGGCGCGTTTGTTGGTAGCAATTTCCCATTTTCCTACAATAAGTTTAGTGATATCTTCTTTCACTAATTCATCCTGTGCATAGATCGTACCTGCAAAAACAAAGATGATAACAATACATAAAAAAGTTTTAAAATTTTTCATTACAATCCTCCTTAATCTTTAATTAATTTACTCTTTATCAATACCTATTCCCAAAATTTTTTGTCAAGACTTCTGTATTGAACAGCTTCACTAATATGTTCTACGGTGATATTTTCGCTTCCACCCAGATCCGCAATTGTACGGGAAACTTTTAATATCCTATCATAAGCTCTTGCAGAAAGCCCCATTTTATCCATAGCCATTTTCAAAATTAATTTACTATCTTCATTTAGTAAACAATATTTTCTAATTTGTTTAGGATTCATTTGAGAATTACTGAATATGCTATTTTTACCATATCGTTTTAATTGAATTTCCCTTGATCTATTTACCCGTTTACGAATAATAGATGACCGTTCACCAGTAGGCATACTGCTGAGTTCATCATATTTTACAGCTGGAACTTCAACATGAATATCAATTCTATCCAGTAGTGGTCCTGATATTCTTGAGCGGTATCTCTGTATATTACCAATTGGACAGCTGCAGGTATGCCCTTCAATATCACTCCCAAAATATCCGCATGGGCAGGGATTCATCGAAGCTACCATCATGAATTTTGCTGGAAATTCCAAGCTCTGTGTAGCACGTGAAATTGTAACAACTTCATCTTCCAGAGGCTGACGCAGAACTTCTAAAACTGATTTTTTAAATTCAGGAAGTTCATCTAGAAACAGAACTCCGTTATGAGAGAGTGATACTTCCCCGGGTTTTGGATAACTTCCACCGCCGATCAGAGCAACATCGCTAATTGTGTGATGCGGAGAGCGAAATGGACGACTGGTCACTATCCCTTTTTGAGCTCCGATAAATCCTGCTACAGAGTGTATTTTAGTAGTTTCCAACGCTTCTTCCAAAGTAAATCCCGGTAATATTGTTGGTATCCTGCGAGCCAGCATAGTCTTTCCTGATCCAGGAGGACCGATCATTAAAACATTATGTCCTCCAGCTGCAGCAACTTCCAAAGCTCTTTTTACATGAAATTGTCCTTTTACGTCAAACATATCGACCGGGCTTTCATTCAAATGCGAGAACATCTCATTTTTATCAACTTTAAAGGGTTCAATATCTAATTTATCTTCCAGAAAATTCACTACTTCATTCAGAGAAGTTGCAGGATAGACATTTAATTCATCAATGATCGCTGCTTCTTTAGCATTTTCATAAGGAAGGATCAAGCCATCCAATTTATCTTTCCAGCAAGCAACTGCAACAGGTAAAACACCATTAACAGGACGTAAACTTCCATCCAGAGCAAGTTCCCCTATGAAAGCATATTTCTCCAATTTTGTTGTATTCATTTGATTTAAAGCATATACCAATGCCAGTGAAGTAGGAAGATCAAGTGCAACACCATCCTTTTTTAGATCAGCCGGAGCCAGGTTAACAGTGTAGCTGTGTGTGGGAAAACGAAAACCGGAGTTTTTTATTGCGGCTGAAACACGATCTTTGCTTTCTTTAACTGAGTTTGATGGTAAACCAACAATTGAGAATTTTGATAGTCCGCCTTTTATATCGGCTTCAACTGTTATTTGCAGGGCATCAATTCCCTGAATTGCATACGATATTGTTTTCCCGTACATTTTCCACTCCTTTTTTTATTTACCAATTACAACTGTTATTTTTTTTGTATATACCTTCTCACTATCCCGGGATGTAGCCTGCATTAGTACAAGATAAACACCTACTGGCAGTTTTTTTCCATTATCATTATAACCATCCCAAATTAGATTCCCTGTGGAAGCCTGTAACACCTGATTTACTAATTTTCTTACCATTCGGCCTTTCAGATCAAAAATTCTCAATGTTACAGTACTGATAAATTCCGGCAAAGTAAATGAGAATATAGTTCGTTCATTTCGAAAGGGTGAAAATGGATTTGGTGCGGCTCTCAATTTCATCTTTGTGGGAAGTATTTGCACGAATATACTGTTTGCTTCTCCCGGAGTACTTCCTATTGTAGAAGGTCCCCAATTATGGGCATCTGCGTTAATTTCAGGATTTATCCTCTCGATTGAACAACCATCTAATGCGTTGTTCCAATCAGGTTGGAACTGGAAGGATTCAATTGTATTTTTGCATTCATCCAGTAAGATCAGTTCTTCTCCATTATTGGAAAGGCTTGGTAATCCTGTGAAGATATTAATATCATCAAGATCGTATTTTGTTCTGAGTAAATCAGCATCATTATTCGAATTTGTAACTAGAAAATAGTTATCATCACAATATGAAATTTCAAGGCTATCTTCATCAACTATAAGAATGATCTTGGACAGATCAGGAATTATATAATTGTTTGTTATTTCAAGCCATTCAGGTTCATCAATGCCCGGATCATACATAATCTCATTTATCACAAACGGCAAGGAATTGCTATTATAGAAGCTGAAATCAACATTGTTACTAATATTCATATCATCTTCTGAAATAATTTCATATATAAAAGTGAAATAACCATCTTGAGGCAGATCAACTGAAAATTCATATCTTATTGAATCATTTAAACTGATCTCTTCGGTAACCAAATTTTCAGAGATATATTCACTATTTTCTAATAGATCACAGGAGATAACTGCATTTGATATATTTTCTAAACCAATATTTCTGATCACAATGGAATGTTCGATAGAATTTTCGTATATTTGCTTCTCAATAAATTCTAAACTAAGATCATATTGCAAGGGAAGAACACTATTTGGAAAAGTTGGAGTTCCTAAACTATCTGAACTAATACTCCATTGAATATTCTCATCATCAAATGGATCAATTCGTTCAATAGAAAAATCAGTTGGACAATTATTTCCATTGTAAAAAGTGGAATCAAATTTTGTTTCAAATTCATCACTTAAAGTTAGTGTTTCATCAGTATTATTTAGTGATGTCCATTCTGAAGCAAATACTACTTTATCAGGATCAACTTCCGGATAGATTTGCAGGAACAAAAAAGTATCCTGACATACGACAATAAAATCAGAAGCAGGTATATCTCCACAAAAGCTGATTATACCGCCAGATGCGTCTATAATATTCAAGTTATGCACACAATATCCACATTCAGTTCTATTAAATATCTCAATCCACTCCTGATTGGTACTGAGCGGTTTGAACATGATTTCATTTATGACAAAAGGTGAAGAACCAATCAAAATTGATACTCCGACAAAATTATTCCATAACTCATTGTCATAAATGTAAATAAGCTCTACCTCAACTAGATGATACCCATTTGATAAATCTCCAACCATGCATACATAGTTTATTGTATTTTCTGCTGGGATCGCTGGAAGTTCATAAGTTACAATAAGAGTGTCATTTACTACAATTTCAACACTTGCAGCTAAGTTATACACATTTTCTGTGGATAAGTTTTCTATTACCATTTGAAGCCAGTATTCATCTTCATTTTCATATATTTCCAGGTTGTATATTGCCAGATCTATCGGGTAAAAATTTGCATTTCCAGGAGTTGGTTCCAGGCAATCAAAAAAATCGATCTCACAATTATTAGAATCTTCCCCATCATGTTTCCTGGCAAGAGTATTTCCGCCGTCCACATCAACAGCAAAATACTCACCCGGATTCGTAACATCATCGGGAAGTTCATTAGTGTTTGGAGAATCATATAAAACAGTATCTGTGTATAATCCAAGAGGAGAACTTAAGCGAATCCCATCTGTTTCAGAACCTCCATTTTGGAAAGCCAGTTCAGCTGTAAGATTTGTATTGGGAACAAACTCTTCTCCAACGAGTAGATAGCTGTACGATTCAATAGTGATATTGGGAAATGTGTAAACCAATCCAAAAGAGGTACCGGCTTTATGAATTCTCCAATCCTGTAGGATCACAGACTGATCGGAATTGTTATAAAATTCAATCCATTCATAACCGGTATCGATACCATCTGGATCATACAACACTTCATTGATAACTACATCTTGAGCAAAAATGGAAATAATATAAACTAGTAAGAGAATAATCCATAAAGCTTTCATAATAAATTCCTCTTGAAATCAAGTTACTTTATATCACAATGATCCTATTGTATGATTATGTTTGTCTTTTTGTTGCTTTAACAGGAACTTTCGAGTTAATTTTAACTTTATTTATCTGCTTTTTTGAATTACTTAATTTGGGATTTAATTATTTTGATTTTTCTAATAATATTTTCGCTGTCAATACTTAAATATATTTTCAATAATATCTGATGGTATAATGGATGCTGGTTTGCGGAATTCAGATAATTTTTCTGCGGTTTCTCCCATTAAGTAGGATGCAGTTATTGCTGCATCTTTCAGTGAAAGTTTTTGCCCTATAAATGATGTAATTATACCGGCAAGCACATCACCGCTGCCGCCAGTTGAAAGTCCATCGTTCCCGGTTATATCAAATGTCAATCCTACCTCATCGCAATAAACTGAAGTTGCACTTTTAAGTAGAATATTACCTTTATATTTTGCTACGAAATCCTGCAGGTATTGCAAAGTATTTTTTTGAATGTCTTCAATTTCAACATTACATAAACGGGCAAATTCACCGATATGAGGAGTTAAGATAACTGGTTTACCTGCTAATTTTTCAAGAATAGTTTTATTTTTTGCAATTATGTTTAGTCCATCAGCATCGAGAACCATTGGTTTATTCCAGGAAATAATTATTTGCTTTATGAATTCTTCTGTCTCTTTTGATTGTCCAATCCCAGGTCCGATAAGCAGGACATCCATTGTATTTAATTTATTGAGAAAATTATTATATTCATCTCCTTTATTTAAAGGAAGTTCAGGAATTGGATATGTCATTACTTCTAACAATTGATTTTCAAAAATCGCTTCCAATCCCATAGAGTGAAAAAGTGTAATAAGACCTGCACCAGTCCTTAGAGCAGCCTTTGAAGCTAAAATGGCAGCACCTGTAAAACCTGGAGATCCGGCAATTATCCCAACTCTTCCATAATCTCCTTTATGTGAAAATCTGCTTCGGTAAGGGAAAATTACATTTTCATTAGTAGCTAATTTACCTTTAATTGGAAATTGTAAATACACATTTTGGGGAATACCAATGTCCATAACAAGGGTTTCTCCACTTTTTTCTCTACCTTCTCCTAATAACTGCCCATATTTCATATTAGCCATTGTAAGAGTGAAATCAGCATTTACGGCATTTACAGCTTGTCCGGTATTTGCATCTATTCCACTTGCGATATCAATTGCTATAACCATTTTCTCTGATCTATTGATCTTATTAATAACATCAGCTCTCCAGCCGCTGATTTCACCTTTTAAGCCAACTCCGAAAATGGCATCAATTATTAAATCAAAATTTGATAGATCATCCGGCTCTTGTTCAATTCTACTTATTGGAATACCAAGTTTTTCACATTGATCATAATTAGATAGAGTTTCAGGACTCATTTTATCTTTACTTCCCATCAGAAATATTTCCGTGGAATGATCCCAATTCTGCAAATATCTTGCAATTACAAATCCGTCTCCACCATTGTTCCCGCTTCCGCAAAATAATGCGATCCTGCTTTCCGGTGCGATAAGATCATTGATGAATATACTGCAACCTTTCCCGGCATTTTCCATTAATTCCTGTCCGGTAATTTCTATATTTTCAATTGTAAATTTATCAATTGCATACATCTCTTCACGTGAAAGTACAAACATTTTAATTCCTCTTAAATTTTGGTATTACACTTCCGGCAACATGATTTCAAAAGTTGTTCCAACTCCTACTTCACTATCCAGAACTTTTATTTTTCCATTATGATATTCATTCACAATACGATATGCTAAACTAAGTCCAAGTCCCCAACCACGTTCTTTAGTGGTAACACCAGGATGAAATATTTTCTTATACATTTTCTTTTGCATACCGTTTCCTTCGTCTGTTATATGAATGTATGTTTTACCCTTATTCGAAAATGCTTTTACGCTAATAATTCCATTTTTTTGTTTCATTGCATCGATACTATTTTTAAGTAAATTTTCCAAAGTCCATTTTATCAAATCAGGATCTATTTTTAATTTTTTATCTTTGATCTCACTTTCAAATTCTATTTTAATCGTATTGGAAACTGTTGGAAGTCTTAATTTAAAGTGATCTATTGTTTCCTGAATAATTTCGTGTAGTCTACAGGATTTAAATTTCATAACAGAACCGACTTTACCAAAACGGGAGGCAATATTACTGAGCCTGTTTATATCCTCTTTCATGTAATCCAGCATTTCCTGTAGATCTTTTCCTTCTTTATGAGTTGCCATTTTAGAATAGAGAATATCTATCCAACCGCCTAATGATGATAGTGGAGTTCCAAATTGATGAGCGGTCTCTTTTGCTAAACCGACCCAAAGAATATCACGCTCTGTTTTCTTTATTGTGTAAACTCCATATAATCCCAATAAAACAAAGAGAACAATTAGAGCCATTCCTACATAAGGCATTAATTTAAGCTGTTTCATTGTTTTAGAATCACCATAAAATACATAACTATAGATTTTATTATCTTCTTTACTTAATTTAAGTGGGATCATCGAATGTTTTGATTCCATATTCTTGGTCATGTTTATTAGAAGATTCTGATGACGGATACTAAGTTGATCAAAATTATTCTTTGGAATATCAATATTTTCCCAGGAAAATGGAGTTTTAAGACTATCGGTAAGGATAATCGGGTAGTCAATTTCAGGTAATATTTCTTCCATAAAATATTGGAAGAGGAAGTGTTCCAAGTTTACATCTGTAGGCATTCCAACAAATTTTGAATAGAGATCAGGAACAATTTTAACATCCTTTTTTACATTATTTATTACGATATTGGTATAAATGATAAAGAATACAAGAATAAGCACACTTCCTAAAATATAGTATATTTTCAGAAGGAGATTTCTATTTCTCGCTTTTTTTTGTAATTTCCCAGATTTCATCTAATTGCTCCAAGCTTGCATCAAGCATTTTTTTACCATTTTGTTTAAAATGGTTTTCAACCTTTTTAAAACGGCTCTCAAATTTCTTTATGGTTCCTCTTAAAGCTGTTTCAGTATCAAATCCTGATTTCCTTGCGATATTAACTATAGAGAAGATCATATCTCCTAATTCATTTTGCATTTCTTTTATATCTTTATGAATATAAGCTTCCTGAAATTCTTTAACTTCTTCTTCCAGCTTATCAACTGCCGGAGCTAAATCTGACCAGTCAAAACCGACAGAAGCTGCCTTTTCCTGCATTCTCTGAGCAACTATTAGTGCCGGCATATTTTGTGGTATTCCATCAATGGCAGAAGTACGGGAATGTTTTTTTTCTTCAAGTTTTATTCGTTCCCAATTCATTTTCACACCTGCAGCATCTGTAGCATGACCATCACCAAATATATGTGGATGGCGGCGAATTAGTTTCTCATTGATCTTTGTAAGTACCTCTTCCATTTCAAATTTACTTTCTTCTTTTGCGATCTGAACCTGCATGATGATATGCAGTAGAAGATCACCCAATTCTTCGGATAGATGTGAATGATCTTTATTTTCAATCGCTTCAATACATTCATAAAGTTCTTCTATAAAATTTGGTATCAAAGATTCATGAGTTTGCATAACATCCCAGGGACAACCATTTTCTTTATCACGAAGTTGCTCAATTATTTCTATTAGCCTATCAAATTCCTTCATTCTTCCTCAAGTTCTTTTTTATTATTTATTTCTTCAGGTACAATATCTATATTGCTTTCCCAATATTCAACTATTTTTTTATTCTTTATTTTTTTTCTTATCACACCAACTATCAAGATAAGTGGTAGAATACCCCAGATTAACCCGGTTGAGGCCATTAATATTTCCATTCTAAAATGTGATCTTGAATAATTTTCAAATAAGTCTGAGAATGTTTTTGCAGTCATGAAAAAACTATTTAGAAATGCTGAATCAAAATCTTTAGAACTTTCTGCTTTATCCCACAACCTATAAAAAGAATCCCTCTTTTTAAGATAAAGATATTTAACTGCTAAACCAGATTTTGCATAAAATGATTCCCATTCGATCATATTTTTGGGGTATGTGTACTTCATTTGCTCAAGTTTGCGGGAATTTCCTAATATATAATTTTTAGCAAAATTCAATTCGCGTTCAATTCTCATATCATGTGAAAAATACACAGCCATTCCCTCATTGAACCAGAGAGGAGGATCGTTCCAAAAAGCACCAACAAAATGATGAATATATTCATGCAGTAATATCTTACGAATATTTGAGACATTCCGTAAGTACTTAGGATTTCTTAGATATATAGTTCGATTCCCTCTATTATAAAAACCAGAACTGAATTCCATTATGGCTGAATGATGCTTTGTCCAATTTTCATAACTTTTACTATCTGGTGCAATTATCACGTTAACAGGTATATCAAGATAATATCCTACACTTTTTTGAAAATCCTGAATATCATTATCCAATTGAATTATAAATTTTTTAACAATTGTTGTATCTTTAGATTCAGAATATAAAATTATATCCTGATATTGGATCTTTTCATATTTAATATTTTCGGCAGTCAAAAGAGAAAAAGAGAATAACAGAATGAAGATTATAAGTATATTCTTTAACTTGATCGTATTAATCTCCTTTTGATACGATCTTTTATCATTTTCGTGAGTTTTTTTATATCGAATGGCTTAAAGATCACATCATGCAATCCCGCTTGTTTCGATTTCACAACGATATGATCAGGATCATAACCAAAACCTGTCATCATAATAACCGGTAAATTTTCATCAAATTCCTTGGTACGTGAATATAGCTCATATCCATCCATATCCGGCATGGCAATATCAGTAAGAAGAAGGTCTATTCCATCCGACATTATAACATTTAGAGCTAAATAACCTTTATTTTCACAAATGATTTCCAGCTCTGGTAAGTTCTCTTCTAATTCTAACTTAAGATATTTAGTTATTGAGACGTCATCATCCACAATTAATATTCTCTGACACATTGCTAAACCCCTATTACTTATTCAGGTCAGATGTGATCTGATCTTAAGGAGCGACTTTTTATAGAAGGTATTTATTCTATCAAGAATTATTTTTTCATTTTTTTTCAATAAATAATTATAGATAATCCAACGTTCTGCCAGTTCATCTTTATTGAAAGCTAATAATTCGTTATCTCTATATTCTATTGTAGTTACTGGTAATTCAGTTGTTTTCCCATTTTCAATTATCTTACTTAATTTTCCAGACTTAAATATAAATTGTTTCTTATCTTCAGTAATTTCCAAATCTAAATTTTTAGTTACATAATAGAATTTTAAGTATTCCCAGTATTTTTCTAAAACCTGGATTTTTTTCTTAAAATCTTCTGCTTTATCAAATTGGAGATCATTATACAGTTTATTATATTCATCCTGTTTGGAAGATAAGAGTTCTTTATCCGGGATTATAACTGGAAGTATTGCTTTCTGAAATGTATCATACCTCTCTTTAATACACCATCCCGGGCATTTTTCATTTTTATATCTTTCACAAGGATATGGAGCTTCGTTCGGACAAAGTGGACTTTGGAATAATTCTGCCATAATATCAAGTAGCTCAAATAGAAAAAATCTATCCTTAAAAGGGCCAATGTAGAACCGCTTTTGCTGCGTATCTTCAACTACCTTAAAATATTGAGGATTATCAAAATCTATACCCAGATAGACATATTGATCATAAGGTTTGATCAGGAAAGAAAATTCAGGCAGATGTTTGCTTTGCAATTTTTTCTGATGCACAAGAGCAGAGAAAAGTGAATCATGTTCTTCATAGGATATTGTTTTTGTCTGAGATATTAACTGAAAAATATTTTTATCATCTTTTGCAATCTTAAGCAGTTGCCTGATACTCTTATCAAGTGACATTGTCTTACTAATGTATAAAATATCGTTTTCATCGGATAGAGTGAATATTCCTATACCGGATGGAATTTTTTGCTCATTGATTTTTGTTTTATCTATTTTAATCATAAGTTCAAAGTTGGAAGTGATTTCATAGTGTCAATAAAAAAGGGATCAAGCCATTGATATCAGAGAAATCGAAAATTGTTATCTGTTTTTTAAAAGATCTCTTTAATTTATTTCTTTTATTTACCATAAGCACATAATTCATTATTCTTGACGTGTTACAGCTCATTTTCAAATTGCATTTTATGAGTATTTTTTACAATAAGATAAAGTCATTGATCGACAGATCAGAATTCATCAAAAAATTCGATTCGGAAATTGTTGCAAATAAAACTGGCAGCTTATTTCATAATTTAAATCGTTCTGCAAAATCACTATTACTGGCAAGAATATTTGAGCAAACGGGTAAAAATATCATTTTTGTTACAGCTGATGATAAAGTAGCAGAAGATTACCTAGAAGATCTGGATCTTTTAATTGGAAGAGATCGGGCTCATTTTCTACCGGATTATGAAGTTCTGCCTTACGAACAACGTTCACCTCATTACATGCTGCGTGGACAGAGAATTGAAACTCTTACTGCTGCAGTATCTTCTGAGCCCGGAATTTACAGTGTTTCTATCCGTTCACTTCTGCGTAAAATCACGGCTGCAAAGATATTTCAAAAGAATATAATCAGGCTCTCTATAAATGAAGAATATGATCCTGATATTCTTATTTCAAATCTGGTTGGAATGGGATATGAAACTCAATTTCAGGTATCCAAAGTTGGAGAGATATCACGCCGCGGAGGTATCATTGATGCATTCAGTCCTAATTCACATCGTCCAGTTAGAATTGAGTTTTTTGGTGATATAATTGAATCTATCAGAGTATTTTCCGTAAATTCTCAACGTTCAACAGGTGAAGAACTCACTAATGTTATTTTGATCCCATCACGTGAATTTTCTCTACATAATATTGAGACAAATGATAAAATGTGGCAGAAGGTCCATGATAATGGATTTTATGAAGGAATTGAACTTGATGTTTCAATACTAATTCCTGAGATTGAGACTTTTCTAGAATATTTTACACCTGAAAATTGTATTATTTTCTGGGATGAGTACCAATATGTTTCATCTTCTATAAATGAAATTTTTGATGAGACTACAAGGCTCTATCAAAAAATTCATGATAAATATAAAAATCGGGTAATACCTGAACCTGATGCTCTTTTTGCAAATAAACGTTTTATTAATAAGATATTAAAAAAATATTCTAATTATTTTCTCTCTGCTTCTTATCAAGAATTTAAGGAGATCACTGATAAATTCAAAGCTCCCATAGCTTCTCAAACAAATCTGCAAGGAAATCTGGAGATCTTTGAGAATGAGCTTCAAGAAAAACTGGAATCAGATTATCGAATTTTTATTCAGTCAGATAACAGCAGCCAGAGTAAGCGGATGCGCGATCTATTACCGCAATATGATGATCAGATCGATTTTACGATTGGGGTTTTACAATCAGGTTTTGATCTTACTGATGCCAAAATAGCAGTTTATACCGACCATGAAATTTTCAGTAGATATAAACGTAAAAGACATAAGAACAGGTTTTCCAAAGAGGAAGCCCTGGTGGATTATGATGCATTAAAACCCGGTGATTATATTGTTCATATTGATCATGGAATAGGTATTTATGCAGGATTAAAAAAATTAAATATAGAAAGCAATACCATCGAAACTCTCACTTTACGTTATGCCGGAAATGACGTGGTTTACGTTCCCACCTTTCAGCTTTCAATGATTTCCAAATTTGTTTCGGAAGAAGGGATAACACCAACAATTCACAAACTTGGCAGTAAGAAATGGGAAAATATGAAATCCCGGGCTCAAAAACAGATCGAACTTATTGCCGAGGATCTGATCCAACTTTATGCTGAACGAAAAGTGAAGAAAGGTATATCCTTTGAACCAGACACTACCTGGCAAACTGAAATGGAAGAATCCTTCATTTATGAAGATACCCCGGATCAGAAAAGAGCAACTATAGAGATCAAAGAGGATATGGAAAGCGATAATCCAATGGAACGCCTTTTATGCGGCGATGTGGGATTTGGTAAAACAGAAGTAGCTATACGTGCTGCGTTTAAGGCTGTAAATAGTGGATATCAAGTAGCTATTTTAGTCCCTACCACTCTACTGGCAGAACAACATTATCTTGTATTTAGAGAAAGATTAGCACAATATCCTGTGAGTATTGGTATGTTCAGTAGATTCCGTTCAAAAACAAATATTAAAAAAGATGTAGTAAAACTTGCATCAGGTGAAATTGATATTGCAATTGGTACACACCGCCTACTTTCCCAAGATATACAATATAAAAAACTTGGGTTGTTAATAATTGATGAAGAGCATCGGTTTGGGGTAAGACATAAAGATAAACTACGCCAGATGAAAACGAATGTAGATACTCTATATATGAGTGCAACTCCAATTCCACGTACAATGTATATGGCACTATCAAAGCTTAAAGAACTTTCTCTTATCCGTACATCACCAAAAGCGAGATTACCTATCAGAACTGTGGTTGTCCCCTATGATGAGAATATAATAAAAGATGCTATTAATCGTGAAGTCGACCGCGGAGGCCAAGTTTTCTTCGTTCATAATAGAGTACAAACGATCGAAAGCATAGCTGCTGAATTACAGGAACTTCTTCCCCATGTTAGTTTTGAAATTGGACACGGGCAATTACCGGAAAAACAGTTGGAAAAGATCACACTCGATTTTGCACATCATAAATTTGATGTTCTCATTGCAACTACGATAATAGAATCCGGTATTGATATTCCTAATGCCAACACAATTATTGTTAATCGAACAGATATGTTCGGACTTGCTCAATTATATCAAATGCGAGGTAGGGTTGGAAGAAGCAATCGCCGTGCTTACGCTTATTTAATTATTCCTCCAAAACTAAATGAAATTGCCCGAAAAAGATTAGAATCACTCATTGAATATGAATCGCTGGGAAGTGGTTACCAAATAGCAATGAGAGATATGGAATTACGTGGTGCCGGTTCACTTTTGGGAACTAGACAAAGTGGAATCATTAATTCAATAGGATTTAATTATT
>JAVCCH010000216.1 GCA_030765535.1 Candidatus Tenebribacter davisii | reverse complement strand
CATAATTAAATGGGCGTGTAGCTCAGTTGGGAGAGCGCCTGCCTTACAAGCAGGTGGTCGGGGGTTCAAGTCCCTCCGCGCCCACCATTTAGTTCGATTTTATAATATTGGGCGTGTAGCTCAGTTGGGAGAGCGCCTGCCTTACAAGCAGGTGGTCGGGGGTTCAAGTCCCTCCGCGCCCACCATATATTAAAAGCTGTTTGTGAATTCAAACAGCTTTTTTATTTATTGTTTTTAGATAGTTAAAATTATTTATTATAAGTTAATTATTTTCTTGACTCAAATTCCTATGCAAAATAGACAACGTGTGAAAAGGAGAAAAATGGGAAACAAAAAAAGTGTTAAACACAAAGTTATTGATATAAATTATTTATATATTTTATTGTTTTTAGGCTTTGTTTTATTGTTATTTTTATTTAATTATGATAAAATAATTAATCTTGTCTCAAAATCCCAACAAAAAAAAGAAAATGTTGCAGTAAAACATAAGCAGGAAAATATTTCCGTACTTGATGCTATTGTTCATGCAAAACTTTTATTAGGTATAGAAGAAAAGAATTATAAAAATCGAGTTGGCGAAGAGGCAATATACATTTCAATTGGTATTGATAAATCTAAGCTGGACTTAAACTATGCAAATATAATTATTACTGGTCAGGTAAACCTCGTTGGTGGTGAAATTACCCATGGAATTGAAAAAAATAATGGCAATAAACAAGTTTTAGAAATCGCCGATCCACAGGATTCTCAAAAATATAAGGTAACTTTATATTATAGTAATTCAATCAATAAAGATACTGCAAAAACTCAACTTGCAATCGTAGTAGATGATTTTGGAATTAGAAATAATACTCTCTTAGATGATTTTTGTAGTTTAGACAGCAAAGTAACTTTTGCAATCCTCCCAGATCAAAAATACTCAAAACTTGTTATGAATAAAGCCGCTACTACGGGTCATGAGACAATGATCCATATTCCCATGGAACCAGTTAGTTATCCCCGTAATAATCCCGGTCCAAATGCAATTTATGTTCATCTTTCTGAAAAGGAAATAAAGCGAAGAATGGAACATTATATAAAACAATTCCCATTATGTGTTGGAGCTAATAATCATATGGGATCATTTGTTACAACAGATGAAGCTGTTATGAAAACAGTTCTTAAAGTATTGAAAGATCATAACCTTTATTTTGTTGATAGTCGAACATCACAATCTTCAATTGCCTATGATGTAGCAAAAAAAATGTTGATTCCAACCTGTGAAAATCAACTTTTTCTAGATACTCCATCAATAACTGAAAAAACACTTACAAAGAAAATACAACAAATTAAGTATCTGGCTAAAAATAAAGACAAAATGCTGGTAATTACTCATTGTGCAACTGAAGATCGCTATGAATTTCTTAAAGAATTTATTAAAGATATCAAAAAACTCGATTTTGAATTGGTACCAGTATCTGAATTATTTAAATCCGACTTACCGGAAATTTTATAAACGGAGTTTGGATGTCTGAATTTAATCTGGAGATAGTTAGTAAATTAGAAGAAAAATTCAGTAAAGCAGGATTACTTCGTGAACGCCGGGTATGTAGATATGATGCAAAAACAATTTTAGAATATGATGTTAAAAGTTTAAATAACAGAAGAGAAGGTAAAATTAAACTCGAAATCGATAAATTTGTCGGTGGTGGATTTGCCGGACAGGTTTATAGAGTAAAAATTCTGGAAAATTCACAAAATATTGACCATTTGGAAATTGGTAAATTATACGCAATAAAAATACTTATCCCTCCTTCAGGTGCATCAAAGTTATTCCGTGATGCAATTTATCGTATTGGTTTTGGAGGTCAATTCCAGCTCCAGGTAAATCCAGCAGCTTCACGTGCTGGTGCTCTTTGGCAAAAATTCATTCGACGTGCAGCAAAAATCAGGTTTGGTAATGCAGATACGGTCGTAGATATTTATGCTACATTTATTGATGAAACTATAGGAAGTTGTGGTGAGATAAGTGAATGGATAGAGGGTAGAACCTGGCAATTAGAAGTTGATGAATACATGGACAAACTGAAATTATGGCAACGTGGCAAAATGAAAAGCGATGATAATCTCGGTTCCATTGAATACCGCACAAAAAAAATATTTATGAGAAATTTCGTAAAACTTCTCCATGAGATCGGTGGCCACGAATTTGCCAGGCAATACGAATGGAGCACTTGTAAAAGTCAACCCAACTGCCTGAAAAGAAATGGCACGAAACCAGATGAAGGGCTTGTTGCCGTTGATTTCCGAGCAGGTTTAGCATTACTGCCGTTCCTTCCAATGAGCCCCGGAGATTTTAAACTAATTTTCAATGGAATCTTACGTGGAAGTTTAGTTCAATTTGATAGAGGAAACCTGAAAAGATTAGAAGCTTTTGTCAATTCTCATAAAGATGAATTTTCCGATATGACCAGTCAACTTCATGAGCTTAAACAGATGGAAACAATTTACCGTAATTCTGTTCCGGATATTACTCACAACCATTTCAGGCTTCTATTCAGTAAAAAATTATGGAATACTATGCTCTCCAGTACAATTAAGGGCTGGAAGATCAGTAACCTTATTTCTAAGCATTATGAAATAAAATTATCTAAACATAAATTTCTTACTTTTTGGTTGTTCATTATAGGGTTGATCCCTATCTTAGGTAAATATTTCATAAAATTATGCGGTAATAAAAATTGGCGAAATCATTATTTCAAGATGTTGTTCAATTGGAAATATTTAGGTAAAACCATAAAAGCAACTGGTGCTGAGAAAGCTATTGTTTGGTACCGGGATGAACGTATTGAAGCTGAAACAGCACTTAAAATTGGTACTTCTGCGGGAAAATTTTTAAAACATTTACCACTTTCGATCTTACCCGCTGGTTTGCATAAATTCTTATCAAATTACCAATATTTCAAAGAACATCTGTGGTTTATTTTTGTTCGTCCATTCCGATTATATTTCGATTCAGCACTTCGTGAGAGTTGGCTTTTGGATATGGTTGAAGAAGGTAAGAAAAAGCACATTCTTTCTGATGAAGATGCAATAATTATTGAATCGCATATGAAAGAACCATTCATTCAGAAATATTTGAAAAGTCTGGCAGTACATATTCTTACTTTACCTATCACGCAAATAGTCTCTGTATTAATTGCAATTATTTATGTTCTAGCTCATCCTGAAATGCCTAAGCCACAATCATGGGGAATTGGGTTAGGGATAATAGCACTTTTCCAGGTTATCCCGATCTCTCCAGGTTCGCTGACCAGGGGGCTATACGTTGTATATCTGGTAATAAAAGAGCGAGATTTCAAAAATTATAATATCGCTGTTTTTTTGGGATTTTTCAAGTATATTGGCTATTTGGCATTCCCAATACAAATGACATATAAATATCCATCAATGGCACGTTTTATGGCAGGTCACTGGGCTACTGGAGCAGTAAATATAATTCCTGTTTTCGGTGAGAATGGTGCTTTAGCTGAACACTGGGTTTTTAGAATTTTTTACAACTATCCTCTCACTATCCGCCGGCAAATGAGCAGAAGAGCAGAAATCAGAGCTTCTCAAAAAGAACGCCTTTGGCATATTCCTTTATGTATTATCATTACTTCTGCCTTGTTTGGTTTAGCAGATTACTATTATCTCTTAAATGGCTATACATTACAAACAATCAAAGAAATTTGGTGGTTGGGAATTTCATTGTCTCTTATATTAGGTTCTTTACTAACTTTTTTTGCAGGTGGTCTGCAATTTCAAAAAAGGATCATTTGGGTTACTATAAGTGGATTAATCGTTAGTATTTTATATTCGGGAATTTCTTATTATTTTGGTTTTGTAGAAGGTATTTTTGCAGAATGTGTTTGGCGGTTCTTCATTTTCGTAGTATTTAGTACAACTGGTGCAATTATAACTGAATTAGTGCTGGGGAACCCGGAAAAATAATGAAAAAGAATATAGCTCTTCCCCACTATGAATTCTTAAAAAAATTTTCTGAACAAAAACCTCAACCCATTTATTATGTCTTTGGTACTGATAATTATTTAAAAGATCAAGTTGTAAAAGTAATTATTAGTAGATTCAAATCTTCAGACTCAGATGATTTTGATTCGGTAATACTGCATGGAAATGATGCTAATTGCGGTTTTAGTGCTGTTGAGCAATTAGAGATGATGCCGTTTATTGCAAAATATCGAATAGTAATTTTAAAGAATTTTGATACCATGAATATCTCAGATAAAAATCTTATCGCTCAATATACTCAGAATCCTGTTAATACTTCCATACTAGTGCTTACAGCAGATAAAATTGATGAACGTACAAAAGTAAACAAATTGATCTCTGAGAATGCACAGAAGATCATTTGCCGCTCACCTTATTCCTCTGCTGATATTCTTCGCTGGTTGAATATTGAAATTAAAGAAAAAAATATTACAATGGATAATAAATCAAAAGAGCTGTTTACAAGAAGCATTGAATTAGATTATCAATATGCTGCAAGTGAATTAGAAAAATTGATAATTTTTACAAAAGGTAAGAAAAATATTACTATTGAAGATGTAAAAGAGACCGTTGGGAAATCAAGGACAAATAAAGTCTACGATCTACAAAACGAAATTGGGAATAAAAATCTTAAAAAAGCCCTGATTATTTTGGAAAATATGATCGTTAATAACGAATCAGCAGTTTTTATAATAATTATGTTATCAAATTTCTTTCGTGTATTATGGAAGATCAAAGCATTACAAAAAAATAACATTAGTAATCCTGAAATCGAAAATCGTTATCTTCCCGAAATATTTTTCTCATTCAGGAAAAATCATATATCGTATGCTAATAAATATACTGATAGTTCTATAAAGGAAGTATTTTCTCTGCTTCTCCAAGCAGATATAGATGCTAAATCCTTAAATTTGAAAGATGAAATAATACTGGAGACTCTTGTTTACAAAATATGCAAATGCTAAGGATAAATAATGAATAGTAAGTATAAAGCCGGATTTGTTTCAATAGTTGGAAAACCAAATGTTGGTAAATCAACCTTTATGAACAAACTGTTAGGTGAGAAATTATCGATAACCTCTCCAAAACCACAAACAACAAGACAACAAATTAAAGGAATAATTTCTGATGAGAATAAACAAATCATATTAATGGATACTCCTGGATTTGTTGAAGCAAGATATGAACTGCATAATAAGATGCTTGAGTATATTAATAATTCATTAAAAGACTCTGATATCATTATCTTTATGACAGATGCAAAAAAATTCCCAACTGATTATGATAAACAGGTCTGTGAGAATTTAAAAAAACTGAAAGTACCAAAATTGGCTATATTAAATAAAATAGACCTTTCAGATAAAACTACAGTTGACAATAAAATGAAATTGCTGTCTGAATATGATTTTATGAAGGTTATACCTCTCTCTGTTCTTCTTACTTCTGATTTCACATCTATTTTGGAAGAGCTTACCCAATTGCTTCCTTATAATCCACCATTTTATTCTACAGATGAGATTTCAGATCTGCCTATGAGATTTTTTGCCCAGGAAATAATCCGTGAGCAAATATTTCTTACTTATGAAGATGAAATACCATATGCCTCCAGTGTTGTAGTAGAGCAATATCATGATCTTCAAAATAAAGTTGTTATAGCTGCAAACATCTGGTTGGAAAAAAAGTCACAGAAACCTATCGTACTGGGAAAGAATGGGCAAAAGATCAAATCAATCAGAATTGCATCAGAAAAGGAAATTCATAAGATCGTTGAAAAAAGGGTTAAAGTTGATCTATGGGTAAAGATTAAGCCAAATTGGCGAAAAAAGCAGAATGCATTAAAAGAATTTGGTTATAAATAATTTTGATTAATTATGTATCACAAATATAATAAAGTTTTGTGCATGTAAAAAGTTTAAAAAAAATTTGACATCAATACATCACAAAAATTATTTGTAAATTCCTTTTAGGAGGATTAGCTCTAATTGGTAAGACAGCGGTCTTGAAAACCGCCGGGCTTAGCCCATGGGGGTTCGAGTCCCTCATCCTCCGCCATAAATATAGAAGTGGAGAGGTGACCGAGCTGGTTGAAGGTGTGCGCCTGCTAAGCGTATGTAGGGGAAACCTTACCGAGGGTTCGAATCCCTCCCTCTCCGCCAGTTTTTATTATAGATCTTTGGGCCGTCGACAAGCGGTAAGTCACATGGTTTTGGTCCATGCATTCAGGGGTTCGAATCCTCTCGGCCCAACCATTAAAGCCATTCAGGAAACTGAATGGCTTTTTTATTAAACTAATAAACAAATTGACCGCTTTTTCTTTTTTATATTATTTGTTACATGTAATTTTTTTAGGACATAATTCATATTAAGTGATGGTGATTAATGGAACACAAAAGAATATTAATAGTAGAAGATGAAAGAATAATAGCAGAAGATATAAAAAGGACATTACTTCAATATGATTATCATGTTATCGACATTATTCCTTATGGAGAAAAGGTACTCGAAAGTTATGAAAGATTAGATCCTGATTTGATTCTGATGGATATTATGCTTGCCGGTAAAATGAACGGAATTGAAACTGCAACTGAAATTAAAAAGAAACACAATATTCCCATAATATATTTAACAGCATATGGAAATGAGCCTATCTTAAATAGCGCAAAAGCAACTGAACCTTTTGGTTATTTAATAAAACCCTTTGAAGAACATGAACTCCACGCAACAATTGAAATGGCATTTTACAGATATAACATGGAACAGACTTTACGTGAAAGTGAAAAAAAATACAGACTCCTTTTTAACAGTATTGCTGATCCCATATTCATTCTCTCTGCTGAT
Source organism: Candidatus Tenebribacter davisii (assembly GCA_030765535.1). Lineage (GTDB taxonomy): Bacteria > Cloacimonadota > Cloacimonadia > Cloacimonadales > TCS61 > Tenebribacter > Tenebribacter davisii. The sequence continues at coordinate 11 of JAVCCH010000216.1, read as the reverse complement.
GGAAAAGTTTT
>JAVCCH010000034.1 GCA_030765535.1 Candidatus Tenebribacter davisii | reverse complement strand
TCAATCGGTAAAAATAAACACCTGATGCAACTCTTCTGTTATTATCGTTCCTACCTTGCCAGACTATCTGGTGGTACCCTGCAGGTTGATTTTCGTGCTTGATCCTCTTTACTAACTGACCCTTGATATTGTAAATTGAAAGCACAACATCGGATTCTGTTGGTAATGCCTAATCTATCTTTGTGGTTGGATTGAAAGGATTGGGATAGTTCTTGGATACAGTAAATTTCAGCGGAACAATGTTTTCTTCCGGAGTATAGTCTACTATGATCTGCTGTCCTTGTATATCACTGGCAATCACGTTGTTTACACTCTTGATCTGGCCTTCATTGAGAGTGAATAAAGTCCCATTATTATTTGTTATTGGATTGTTATTCAGATTGTAGAGTACAACATAAATTGTATCATTGGAGACAGAATAGGAATATTCCATTCTTCCCAGCAACTTTCCTGCTATTAATCTGGTATCCTCTGAGATATTTGATCCGGTCAGACTAAACTGCATGGCAGCTATACCGGCACCGTTCTTAAGCTTTATCGAAGTAGCATCCACTAACATCTGTGGATTACCTTCTGCTTTGTTCATAGCATATTTGGATGCACTCCTGCCGCCCATGATAATATTTACTACCTCTACTATATCCAGGACATTCACCTGACCATCCTGATTGGCATCTGCTCCATCAAATAGGAACGGTTCAGGATTAAGGTTGAGAAGATAATTCACAATGGATGTGATATCCAGAACATTCACAACTAAGTCTCCATTTGCATCACCAGGTGTTGCATTAAATGGAGTAGCAGAAACTACCTTGGAATAATCACTCTCCTGCATATCTGTTCCTACGATCTTGTAAAGATAATGATAGGTTGTATCTGGAATGACAGCAAAATCTGTGTAGGTTGAATCAGTAATTAATTCGGTGTTGATGAGAGTTGTATCACTGAAGGTTGAATCAGTAATGCTTTCAAAACGATACATATTGTAGCCCATAACGACGCTTGTCTCTGCAAAAGGCCATTCCAAATCCACTTTACCAATACCAGGTGTTGCCATAAATGCTACAGATTGTGATCCCGCTGCCTGGATTATAAATTGGAATCTGCTGCGTTCAATTGGTATTTCAAAGTGATCCAGATCTCTGGCATAAGCAACTCGGATAGTATTAATACCGTCTCCAGAATTGTTGCCTATGTATGTATAGCCAGTCCACATTGTCAAATCAGCACTCCAGGAAGTACTGTCTTGTACGATATTCTGAGTAAATGGATATCTTACACCAAATGTAACAAAAGGTTCATATACAGGATCCATCGCTCGATTGAAATATACATCAAATCTAACCTGTCCTCCATCTATAGGATCAATCAAATCTTCTTGAGGATTTTGTCCATTAATCTCTACTTTCCAGACAACTCCATGGCACTCGGATGGAGGAGAATTCAAAATCCCATCTAGAACCGCCACAGGGTCATTTTGATCCTCATAGAAATCATGTATTGTAGTATGTATAAACTCTTCATCTATTGTACCCCAGTAGTTTGGCTGAATATATTTATATTCTAATCCTTCACCACCGACTCTCATATTATAAGGATCATTATTAATAAAAACATTGTTGTATAGGCACGATAAAGTATCTGTATCTCCCATGTCGGCAGCTATTATGTTTGGTTTCCATCCTTCCATTACATTTTCTGCAAATATATTGTTTTTTATACTTGCGTCATATATGGCCCACCCACCAAGTCGTATTGCTCCATCTAAAGTATTACCACTGTGGTTTGTAATTACATTACGCTCAAAAATCCCTGGATCCCAAACCCACCATATTAATTGACCTCTGCAATATTCAAAGTAGCAATCAGTTACTTCATAAACTCCATCCAAAAGCGTATTGCTAATTCCCCCATATCTAAAGTTACAGTAAGAAAATTTTGATTCAGCATCATCAGCAATAACAATACCGTTCCAATAATATCCTTCGGTAAATCCTGTAAATGTAATCAATGAATCAGGAGTACCTACTGCATTTATGCTAGAAGTAATTGCCATAAACATTCCACCAGAAAAAGTTAGAGTTACTCCTGGATCTATGATCAGTGAATCAATAACTGCTATATCTGAAACTAAATAAAAAGCATCTCCAGAAAGATGTAAAGTTTGATAACTCCCGCTAATTTCTTCTCCATGTTCTATGGATAGTACAACGTTTTGGTATAAAGTATCTTGTGAAGCATCATTAGACCATATTAATAGTTGAAACGAAATATCTCGCATATGCACAACATTACTATCAATTTCAACCACAATCGGTGTAAAACTTGTGTTCATTCCATATGCGGAAATACTTCCTAGTTCACAAGTAGGTTCTATGATATTTGCAGTTGTAGTATCTTCATAGGCTGCGAACCTTAGTTTAGCAAAAGTACTATCTGAATTACCTCCTGCATTTTTTACAGTAATAAAAATATTCACTGTTTCTCCAGCATCTGGACGGCCATCAAAATCACAACCATCAAGTGTGTCACTTACTGAGTATGAACTGAAATATAAATCTGGTGGCGGATCAGTAAGAGTGGATGTTAAAATATCTAATACTCCCGCTTGAAGAATATTAATTTTAATAGGTTGGATCAATTTTGCAAAGACCATTTCATTAGATAGATTCGGATCGTAACTTTTCATCAACGCTATTGATCCAGCTACCAATGGTGCTGACATAGAAGTTCCACTGTAATAAGCATAGCCTCCGTAAGGAACAGTACTGATCATGCTTAAACCAGGAGCTCTAACTTCATAATTAAAATCATCATAATTATAATACATTAATCCATAAGGCCTGCCATCGGAAATAACCGGTCCCGTAGGATCATAATTAGAAAACCATGTATTATCGCCATTCTGAGTTGTTGCTTCACAACCTATTACCCAATTATAACATGCAGGATAGTTGGGTACAGTAGGTGGCCAAGGAGGAAAAGGAAAATCTGTTTTATAATTCATATTACCCGAAGCGGCAACTATAAGTCCAAATGCATAAGCATATTCCATAGCATTTCGGATAGTTAAAGATTCACCACTGCTACTCCAACTATTGCTATATATTGTAGCACCATTTTCTGCAGCATACCAGAAACCTTCAGCAATTTGAGAAAAATAACCGATTCCGCTACTTTGAAAAACTTTTACGGGCATAATCTTAGCACCCCAGCTTACTCCTGCAATACCAATGCCGTTATCCGTTTCTGCTGCCGCTATTCCGGCACAATGAGTTCCATGACTACTATCATCCATAGGATTATTATCAAGGTTGACAAAATCCCATCCACGGTAATCATCAATGAATCCATTATCATCATCATCAATTCCATCTACTCCATTAATTTCAGAATAATTTAACCAGATTTTGTTTTGTAGATCAGGATGGTTCCAATCTACTCCTGTATCTAATATTGCTATAACTTGTGATGTGTCACCAGTTGTATAACTCCATAAAGAATCTGCTTTGGAATCAAAAATTGACCATTGGTCATTTATTAGTGGATCATTAGGTAAATTTCTTGAGTTTCTGTTATAAAGATTTTCAATCTCTGCTCTACTAATAATTTTTTGATTACTAATCTCTTGAAAATCAATAATATTTGCTATTCCATTATATTCTGCATACTCAACGTTGGGATTCTTCTCATATTCTTTTATTAATGTTTCTAGGTCCTTTTCTACCGGTACTGAAATTTTATAAATATTGAAAAGTTGAGGTATTTTCCTTTTTTCTCCGTTAGGAAAAACATTGTATTCTATAATTGCTTTTTTCTCTGAATTCTTAAATACTTTCTCCATTTCGGTTACTTGCCAACGGTTACTCAGTACATCCAGAGAGTTAACTCCTGTTTCTATTATTCCTCTATTCGAACTTATTTGCAATTCTACTTCATCGGTGAATTTAATGAGTATCTCTCCCGGCTTGTACTCAGGGTTGTAGGGATCTAATTGGTGCCTGAAGTTTGTTGAAGCGAATATCATCGTGAATATAGATAATAAAAATAATGAAACAATAATGCTTTTGAACATGTGTCCTCCTTTATTTTAGAAGCAGCATTTTCTTGATTTTCTGATGTTTACCTGCTTTCAATCGGTAAAAATAAACACCTGATGCAACTCTTCTGTTATTATCGTTCCTACCTTGCCAGACTATCTGGTGGTACCCTGCAGGTTGATTTTCGTGCTTGATCCTCTTTACTAACTGACCCTTGAT
>JAVCCH010000110.1 GCA_030765535.1 Candidatus Tenebribacter davisii | reverse complement strand
TATTAATATTATCTCTCACTCACCACACTTCTATCTCTTGTTTTTTCTGTAATGATCTATTAAAAAATACCTCATTCGTTTGAGGTTCGGCAAATTTGAAATCTACCCCTTTTATGTCAAATTCTTTTGTCGGTTTTTTAGGATTATTTTTCGTAAAGATGACAAACAGTAATCTTAACTTCACCTATATAATAAAATAGCAATTTAAAATAAATTACAATATTTTTTGATTATTCAAATAAGGTTGTAAAACCTCTGGAATATTGATACTCCCATCCTTATTTTGATAAGTCTCTACGAGTGCAATAAAAATTCTGGGAGTTGCTAATCCAGAACCATTTAACGTATGCATAAATTCTACTTTCCCATTGTCATTTCTAAAACGAATAGAAGCTCGACGTGCTTGGAAATCTTCAAAATTACTTACAGAAGATACTTCCAGATATTTTTCTACTGCAGGAGCCCAAACTTCAAGATCATAAGTCTTAGCAGATGCAAAGCTAAGATCTCCTGTAGCAAGTTTGACTACTCTATAATGCAATCCTAATGCTATTAATATATCTTCAGCGTCTTTTACCATTTCTTCCAAAACTGTATATGAATTCTCAGGCTTAACAAACCTAACCATTTCAACTTTATTAAATTGATGAACACGTTGAAGCCCCTTAGTCTCTTTTCCATAAGAACCGGCTTCTCTTCTAAAACATGGACTATAAGAAATAAACTTTTGCGGAAGTTTATCATAAGATAGTATTTCTCCAGAATAGAAATTTGTAACAGATACTTCTGCCGTTGGGACAAGAAAAAGATCGTCTTCAGTAACGTGATACATATCATCTTCTAATTTAGGAAGTTGACCAGTTCCTGTCATCGTCTGTCTATTTACAAGGATTGGCAAACTAACTTCTTTATAATTATGTTTTTGAATATGAAAATCCAGCATAAAGTTGATAAGTGCACGCTCCAGTTGAGCTCCTTTACCAATGTATCCTACGAAACCACTTCCTGAAAGTTTTGTTGCACGTTTAATATCTAATAATTTGTTTTTACTAATAAGATCAAGGTGACCTACTGGTGTAAAGTCAAATTGTTTTTTCTCACCCCATTTCGCACAAATTCATTTTGAGATTCATCACCAATTGGTATATCTTTATATGGAATATTAGGAATGCATAGAAGTTCCCTTTCTAATTCTTCATTAATCCCGGATAATTCTGTTGAGATACCCTTAATTTTATTAGAGATCATTTTCATTTTAGCAACAATCTCTGTAGTATTTTTTTGTTCTTTTTTAAGTTCTGGAATTTGTTTTGAGACAGTATTCTGCTCAGCTCGCATTTTATCAAAAGTAAATTGAAGTTCACGCTTTTTTTTATCCAGATCTAAGATCTTCTTTAAATCAGATTTCTCATTTTTGTTACGAATAGCTTTTTCAACTAATTCGGTATTTTCACGAATAAATTTCATATCCAACATAGTTTCTTACCTCTAAAAATATAGTCCACAGCATTAAACACCGTGGGCTTAAATTAATATCTTTATTATTTTATAATTCCACGGCTATTTCAATCATTTTGGAAAATTTGGATACATCAAGTGATGCACCACCAATTAATCCGCCATCGATATCAGATTGAAGCAATAATTCCTTAACATTTTCAGGTTTCATACTCCCACCATAAAGAATAGAAACATTTTCTGCAATATCTTTTTTATAACTCTCTTCCAGCCATTTCCTGATAATGGCGTGAATCTCCTGAGCTTGCTGCGGTGTAGCAGTTTTACCAGTTCCAATAGCCCAAATTGGTTCATAAGCAATAACAACATTATTGTTAATTTTAATGTCTTTAAATGCTCCATCAAGTTGAGAAAGAATGATTTTTTTAGTAATTCCCTGTTCTCTTTGTTCTAATGTTTCTCCAATACATACGATGGGAACTATACAATTTTCATGCAATTTTTTCAACTTTGCATTAACCATTTCATCTGATTCAGAAAAGTACTTTCTTCTTTCTGAATGCCCGATAATACAATATGTTAATTCCATTGATTTCAGCATAGCGGCAGAGATTTCTCCAGTATAAGCACCATTATTATTTTCATTAATATTCTGTGCACCCACGTAGAATTTTGAATCATTAGCGATATCTGATGTTATTTCCAAATAAGGAGACGGAGGGCAAACAATCACATCAACCGAATTAAGATCTTTTCCTTCAAGTTCATCAGAAAGTTCAAATAAAAATTCTTCCACTTCCGGGAAGAGCATATTCATTTTCCAGTTACCAGCAATGATTATTTTTCTCATTTTTTCCCCAATTATTCTGACTTTATGCTTTCAATAAAACCATTAGCTAATTTTGTATATTTAGGATCTGATGATATAATTTTAAAATCAGCAGAGGCTTCTTCTTTTTCACTGCGATTGTAATGAATCATAGCACGATAATATGTAGCATCACTATTTCCAGGTTTATTTTTTAGGAAAAGAGCAATCTTTTCTAATGCTTTATCATAAGAATTTCCTTCATAATATTTTGTAATTAGTCCAAGAACAATATTACTGTTATATTTGAGATTATTTGAGTTTTCATAATTCTCAATCGATTTTGCATTATTTTTCATATCTTCATATAATTTTCCAAGATTCATATAAGTTCTAGCAAGTACACTTTCATTTGGATTAGTTTTTATAAAGTCTTCGTAAGCCATAATTGCTTCTTTATTCTTTCCAAGTTTAAGATAAATTGCCGCAATATTCTTTATCACAGTTGCGTCTTTCTTTTGCTCATAAGCTTTTTTATACCATACAACTGCATTTTCATAATCTTTCATATCTGCATAATACGAAGCGATCTTCTTTTCAACTTTGAAACTTCTCTTTCTACTATTATACTTCTTCAATACGACTATAGCTTCGTCAGTTCTCTTAAGATATTTTTTTAGAATAATAGATTTATAATTAACACATTTATAGCTTGTTGGATCCAGCACTAATTGTTTATCTATAATCCTGATCGCATCTTCAAATTGCTCCCCTTGATAATAACCATTAAAAGCAAGTTCGAGCCATCTAGATATTTTTTCATTGTCAAGCGGAATATCGTCTGTTTTAACAGCTTCTTCAAGTTTTGCTATTGCAGCTTCAAAAGTCTGAGCTGCTTCTACAAATTGCTTCGCATTATAAAATGTTTCTGCTTCAACACCTTTCTCATTTGCAATTCTCTCTAAAGATTTTTCTGCTAACAAACCAGAAATTGAGAGTGCAAGAAATAATACTATTATAATTAAAACTTTCTTATTCATAATTTCTCCTCCAAATATTTACAGCTTCGACATTTTTTTTTAATAATTATTAATGTCAACAATTCTATTTAACAAGGATATTATGCTTAACCTCTAGGATGATATAGCCGATGTTCCTGCATTATGAATTTATTATCAATATTTGTATATATTTGAGTTGTATTTATGCTGGAATGCCCTAATAACATTTGTACAACACGTAAATTTGCACCGGCTTCTAAAAGATGAGTTGCAAACGAGTGCCTGAATGTGTGCGGTGATACATGCTTAGATATTCCAACTTCATGGGTAAGTTTATTAATCACTTTCCAAATACCCATCCTGCTTAACTTATTACCAAATTTATTAAGAAATAGAATATCTGTATTATGATCTTTCCGTAGTATATTGCGGGCAGAATTAATGTAATTATCAAGATGATTTAATGAAAATTGTACTACCGGTACAACCCGCTGTTTTCCTCCCTTTCCAAGTATACGAATTACTTTCTCATCCCAATAGATATCATGAATTGAGAGATTAATCGTTTCCGAGATCCTGGTTCCGGTTGCATACATAAGCTCTAGCATAGCTTTATTACGTAAATCAGTAGGTTTCTGAATTGGAATACCATCCAGTAACTTCAACATCTGTTTTACACTCAGCACATCAGGTAATCTGTGAGATGGTTTGATCTTGGGGATATCATCAGCGTCAGTGGAAATTGAAATTTCTTCCTCAATAAGAAATTTAAGATATGACCGGATTGAACTTCTTTTCCTGGCAATTGTTGCATTTGTCAATCCTAACTCCTGAAGCGATACAAAAAAATTTATGATATCTTTATTTGTAATTTTTTCAATTTCCTTATCTACCTGAGTAAGTAAATTACAAATATCATTTTCATAGCTTTCAATACTGTTTTCTGATAGACCTTTTTCCACTTTAAGATGAAATTGGTAATTTTGCAATAAGGCACGATTGTGGTTGGAAAGACTATCTAGCATTTATCTCTCCTGATCTTTCTTGTCATCTTCAATTATGGGTTCCTTTTTCAATTTTACTTCTTTTTCCGGATCAAGCTTTGTATCCTGTTTAAACTTCATTCTCTTTCTGCTTTTTCTGAATTCATATATCAAATACAAAACCAATGGAATTGAGATATACCAAAATCTAATAGCAAAATACATGATATAATTGAAAAATCGAAACACCAGTATCATAATCAGAATCGGGATAATATAATTAATTAAGTTTTTCATTAATTCTCCAAAATCATACGAAATTGAGGCGAGAAGATCGATTGCGGATTACTTTGTAAGAAACTTCTGCTTAGATCATTTTTCTTAAAATTATCCTTTTCAATTTCCGTCAGCTTTAGATCAGCATATTGGATTAGATCGCCTTTAGTATATTCATGCAAGAAAAGTTCTATTGCAAGCTCCTTTTCTCCAGATTTTATAGCCCATTCCCCAGCGAGGATCAACACCTCCTCAAGCTCTGACCTCGCATAAATGGTACGTAAAATATTTATTGCTTCAATATTCTTATATAATAACTCTTTTTTGTAAGCTTTCAAAAAATCTTTTCTATCTGTATCATTTTGGAATTGATTAATGATCTGAATAAGTTTCAATGCATCATTTGTAACAACATTCTCCGGAATATTTATTAGAAGCTCTCCAAGTAAGCTGTCTACTTCTGTATCTTTAGTCATAACTGCGATCAAAAATGAATAATAGTAACCCTTCTTAAATATATCAGAACTACTATCTTCTTCATTTAACACAGTCCTTAGCTTTGTTTTTGCTAGATCATTATCTCCATTCAAGATCAATAAGTGAATTATCTTGTATTCAATTTCATTCTTTTCTTTTTTATTGTAGGCAAAATTCTTAGCTTCTTCTAGATATTGGATCACCTCTTGTTGGGAAACATTCTGCATTAAGTAAAGTTGGGCAAGGAGTTCTCTGCAGTTCCTATTAGCACGAGTTTTATATTTATTATTTCTCAATTGTAACTCATTATCGTGATAGATTTCTAAAAGAATTTCTTCGGCTACTCTCAATTGATTATTTTCTATATATATCTGAGAAATCATAATTTTTATTTTTGCATTTTCAATAACATTAACACTTCTTGCTAAAAAGTTCTTATATGTTCTTATTGCAAGATCCGATCTTTCATTCTTTTTCATACGATCAGCAAATTTTAGAAGGTATTTAGCCGGAAGAGCCTCATATTCCTGTAAAGCCTTTTCATATTCACCGATATCACCAAGACAAAGTGCATAAACTTCTTTTATGGCAGGATTTTTGCTTACACCAGCTGTATTTTTAATATATCTAATTACAGATGCATCTTCTGCTAACATTGTTGTAAAACGATTTAAGATTAAAGAGGTATATGAATACTTGTTTTCAGCTAATTTGACGAATTCTATCACAGAATTTTCATAATCTTTGACTGCCTGATAATTGTAGGCAAGTTCCCTAATGAATAACTTGTCGTCACCGGAAGCCTTACGTGCTTTTAAATAGATGCTAACTGCTGTTTCATATTGTCTGTATTGTTCGAAAACTTTAGCAACGGTTCCGTAATTATTGATATTTCCTCTTGTATTATCTAAAAATTCATTACTAATTTTTTTTGCCTGTTCAAATTCTGCCTTATGTAAAAGGATCATTAATTTAAGTTGGAAATTCACAGAACTCTTCATTTTATTTTTATATTTATTTAAGATTTTTTCTGCTTTTTCAATCTTGGATATTTGAACAAGGGTCATTATCAATTCGCAAATATTCTCAATATCGTCTGGACTGTCCTTTTCGATTATTTCGTAAATATTAATAGCTCTTTCATATTGTTTACGTGATTTGAATTGGTTTGCTCTTCGTTTGAGAATTTCATTCTCTTTAACATCAGCAAAAACATTTATAGTAAAAATTATCAGAATAATTAATAATACTTTTCTCAAATTAACCTCTCTATCCAGCTTTTGCTGGATTTTACTTATGTTGTAGTGGTTGAACATTGTTCAACCTTTTTCGGACAGATCGGTGATCTATCCCTACATTTTTGTAATGGCCAAGGCAAGCCCCGACGTCTTATAAGCTCCTCTTACAAAGGGGAGCTCAAACCTTATCTGTCCCCCTTTTACGTGTTGGCTTTTCGTAGAAAAACGATCACTTCTCTTCCACCTTTTCTAAAAGGGAGAATTAAAGGGGGTTTATTCATCATCATATTTTTCATTCAACAACCTAAGATATTCCTGGATCAACTCTTGGTACTCCTGGGGTAGATCTTTATAATCTTCCTGCAGAAGAGCTTTTTTTCTCATTTTGTCAAATTTTAATTTAATTTCCTCAGGTAAGTCCCAATCCTCGATCTCACTTGTTTCTGCTTTTCTCTTTTTAGAAAACTCTCTTTTATGAATTGATCTTTGTGCATCTAGTAATCTTGATAAAATTCGCTGCTGTTTATTAACAAGTTCCTGATCTACCCTTCCCCGTTTGAGATCATGAGCAATTGATTCCATGTCATCGATGATCTTGTTTAAGGCTGAAGTTTGCTTTTGTGCTTCCGGATTTGTCTGCAACATTCTCTTCAAATTTTCAGCTAGCCGTTGTTCATCTCTAGCAAGTTTCTGTGCCTGACTGCGCATTTCACTGCTCATTTGACCATTTTCCGCAAACTGCATCATCATCTTCTGTGTCATCATATTCATCATCATTTGCTGCTGACCCATCTGTTGAAGAGACTGCATCATACTCTGCATTCCTCCACTGCCACCTTGCTGCATGTTGTTTTTTGCCTGCATCAGGTCATAGATCATCAGGTTTATTCCTTTTTGAATATCTTTAAGATAACTCTTTACTTTAGATGTTTTTGCATCATTTACATATTGGAATAACTCTCTAAAAGATGAGAATGTAAAATTTGCATCATACATAAACTTAGGGCCAATTACAAGAATGATCATTGGAACTTGGTAAAGTTCTTTTATAGTTAAATCTATACTTTCAAAAATGGAAATTTCTTCCGGTAAGATCAGAAATGGATCATTTGTATATTCAGCAAATGCGGCCTCATGATACTGAGAAAAGATCAATAATCTCTGAATCGTTTTTTCTAATATCTCTGCAGCATCTACACTCATGCCTGAACTCATTGACTGTTGCATCTTTTGCAGCTGCTGTTTCATTTTCATCATTTTTTTAGAAGCTTGCTGCTGCGATTTTTGTGCTTCCTGCATCTTATCATTCTGCAGGTTTTGCATACTCTCATCAAGATCGGATGATAAACTGTCCTGATCCATCATTGACTGTAATTTTGCCATCTCTTCCAAGATCTCAGAATCTTTTTTATCATCCATCAATTCTGCTGCTGCTTTCATTTGCTCAATCAAATTATCAAGTTTATCAGAGATCTGTTTCTGCTGTTCTGCCAGTTTCTCATTTGATTCACTTTTCTCATCAGTTTTCTTGTTCAGCTCATTCTGCATTTCTTCCATTTCTTCAGCTATCTCTAGAGCTTTTTGAAGAGATTGTTCTTTTTTAATATCTTCTAGTAATCTCAAAGTTTGATCTATTTTTTCGGAAAAATCTTCCATTGAAAATTTGAGATCTTTCATTGCTTTTTTCATTTCTTCCGGATCGATACTATCCAACCTTTCCTGCAATTTCTTCAAGGCTTCCTGCATTTCATCGTTAGATATTTCTTCCATCAATTCCTGGATCTTCTTCATTTTCTCCATCGTTTCAGAGGAAAGCACATCATTGTTCTCAAATTTATTTAATAGTTCTTCAAAATCTTCTGCAACCTGTTCTACTTCATCATTCAGGTTATCCTGCTTATTAAGCAGTTTTTCAATTTCCTTCTTATCCTCCCAACTGATTTCATTTTGTTTCATCATTTCACGACGCTTTTCTTCAAATTCTTTTTGTAACTTTTCAGATTTTTTTAAGGTATTTTCCAGAATATTAGATTTCTCTTTTTCTTTCTCTTCAATTTCTTTATAAATTTCTTCTATTGATGGAAATCTAGCAGTATATTTTTGTGAAAATGCAGTTTGACCCTGTGGTGAATTATCGGAAATTTCTACCCAGTACGTAACTTTATCACCTGGGATCATAATATTTTTATTAAGATTAAGAACGTGATCATGAGTTATTGTGTTTGAATTAATTGATCTGATAACCGGAACTATAAGTTCTTTATCATGATTAATGTAGTAATGTAATTGCATATCTTTCAAACCATAATCATCAAAAGCAAAAATTGAAAGAGGAAGAAGCATATTCTGTGTGAGTAGTGTATCTTTCCCCGGTGAAGTTATCTTAATTTCCGGCTTTTTATCGGAGATTGCAGATATTGTCCTTGTTATTTTGTGTGATTCATTGTCCAAAATATCTTTCAATCCAAAGTGATATGTTCCATTAGTACTAATTTTAAATTCACTGCGAAATGAAGATCGTCCAGTACGATCCATTGTTACATAATCTCCATTTGAGAAAAACATTTCCGCTTGCTCGATAGGATTATTTGCATCGATGTTCAATGTAATAATTGTTCCAATAAGTGCTTTAACATTCCCACTTGAATTCTTTTGGATCTCAGATTTTAATCCAGTGTAATTCGGATAATCATATCGAATTTGAAGATCTTTAATTGTGGGAAGTTCATAAACCGTGATCTTAAAAGTATCAGAAACTGCAAATGGTGTTTTTATAAAATAAGAAAACGAGAAATCCAGATTGTTAAAGGTCCTTTTATAATTTATTAATTTCTCTTCTCGCCAATTTTTCTCAATCTTATAAAAAATTTTATGCTCGATATCCATCTCCGGGTTCTTTACTTCCAATACTAATTTAGAATTTCGTGTGATAGAGAGATTGCCGGGAGAAACTTCCACAACCTCCTTATGATTAACCTGCGGTAATTTCTTTAATTGAAAAAAAATATACGTTTCTGTAAAATGTGATGGATTTAATAAAAATAGTGCTCCTGAGAAAAAGATCAGAATAACTGTGAGAATTAAGATAGGTCTTAATTTGTTGGTATTAGTTACAATGATTTGATCTTTAGCTTTAGCATCTGCTTTCATTAGAATTTTGTCTAATATCTCTCCGTTATTTAATTCTCTTTTCAATTCAAAAGCATTCTGGTATGTATCTGATTTATCCTTATTAAACATATCTAAGTACTTAGCAGCTTCTAAATGCGAGAATAAGGCTCTATTTGCCTGTAGACCAAGATATATAAAAATGAGAGCCAAAAAAATCTTAAGACTGATAGCAAAGAGAAAATACACTCTTTGATATGTTACAATCGGAGTATAAACTGCAAAGAATATATTAAATATAAGCAGTGCCAAAAGTATTGCAAATAGTAGAAATCTGAGACCAATAACTACATTCTGCTTAATTAGTATTTCGCGTATTTTATGTTCAAATAAATACATTTCTTTTCTTACTAAAATAACTTTAAATTATAAAGTTCATTTTTTGTACTTCGGTTCCCATTCAAGTTCTGGTTTTTCATAATTCAAATTATATAGATAAGTTTCAATTTTTTCTTTCAAACTTTTATCAATATCTTTTTTTACCGGATAAACTTTAGCATTTATAACCCGGTTTACAATATTTATTGTTGCTTTTATTGTATTATCCAATCCGTTATTAGAAATGTATTTTGGATGATCATCGGGAGTATGGATGCCACCACTTCCTTTTCCACCAGCTCGGAAAATATTTACAGATGGGATTTCATAAGGAGTAAAAGGCATGCAGTCGCTGCTGAAAATTTCAAGTTTACTATTGAATGCCATTCCTATCTCTTTAGTGATCCCATCCAGATAACCGAGTAATTCTTTACTGCCGATAACGTTCAAGTGATCTGTCCCGATATCATCCCCTGCTACATCAATGTTTACAACAAAATTGACTCTCTCTTTCAATTCTTCCAGATGCTGCTTCACATAAGCCTGACTTCCCAGTAATCCCAACTCTTCTCCGGAAAAGAAAATAATACGAAGATCACGCAGAGGAGAATGTTTTGAGAAATATTCTGCAACTTTGAGCAATGTAACTGAGCCACCTCCATTATCCGAAGCTCCCGGACTACGGGAAACTGAATCATAATGACCGAAGATCAAAGTAAGATTTTCATCAAAACTTTTTCCCGGGATATCCACAATAATATTATGAGCAATTCTTTTCTCTACCTTTTGTTTAATTTCGATCTTAATATTTTTACCAGATTGCTTCATCAATTTTATTGCAGCTTCATGTGTAATATTCACAGAATGTACATAACCTTCTTCATAAGTTTTTTGTCTGTGTGAAGAACTGTTTGCTTTCCTGTTAGGTTTGCCGATCCCAATATAAGCTTTTACTTTACCTTCAATAAGTTTTGGAGTTAATTTTCTGGAAAATCCATAACTCATTATGATCTTATCCTTGAACGCTCCTTTATTGTAGATAATAATATCAGGATTATCAAGAAAAACTAATTCACCTTCAATTACAGCATTTTCATTTAAACCATACGGATGAGCGAAATATTCTTTTCCATCAACAAATATTTTTGCAGTACCAGTATCAAAAGAAGTGATCTCAAATGGTTCAAGCTTAGATTTGAATCCCAGTTCTCTAATGTATTTGCTTATCGTTTTTGCTGCTTTTTTTTCATTCTCACTTCCGGCTATTCTTTCATAACCTATCTCTTTAATCACTTTGTAAGGATTTATCATTTTACCCTCCGTTTTATACTTTGTCTGTCATTCTGACATATCTTGCATGATACTCGTAGGAAGAATCTCATCTTTACAAAAAATGTAAAGCATTATAGCTCTTCCATGAGATCCTTCGAAAGTAAAGCCAAATGCTACCTCAGGATAACAATTCATTATAATATTTCCTAAAATCATATTTTACGTCTGTTTTATCACCTTGATTCAAGTTGTTTGCATACAAATATTTTCTTAGTGCGTTCATCCATTGAGTTTTGTTCCCACTGTATTCTCCAACTGCAATTTGAGTTCTCCTAATATTGGAAGTAAATAAACGTGATACAGTAATATCTCCCCGCAAGTATGGAATTAAATTTCCTAAATTTTTTATATGATCCTTAATTGTGTAAGGTGGGATATTTTTCATTTCAGCTAATGTTGTATTTTTATAAATAACCAGATTATGAAATTTTATTTGTTTGATATGTTTATTGGAAGAGACCCATTTAACAGTCTCCAGAATTTCATTATAGGTTTCATTCGGGATACCAAGAATTAGATGCACACCAACCATTAAACCTGCTTCACCACACATATTTATTGCCTTTTCAACTTGTTGGAACGTATGTCCACGGTTTAAGAATTCCAAGCTGCTGTTATGAATTGATTGCAAACCAATTTCAATTGTAACAGGTTGCTGATAAGAAGTTAACAGTGATACTACATCTGCATTAATATAATCAGGGCGCGTAGAAACAACTAACCCGACAACTTCGGGATGAGAAAGGGCTTCATCGAATTTTTGCCTCAAGAAATCGATACTTCCATAGGTAGAAGTTTCATCTTGAAAATAGGCAAGCAATTTAACATCTCCACAAGCTTTCTTAATTCTAGGGATTGCATCATTGAATTGTTCTTCAATAGAGAGATTCTGAGATTGATATTCACCTGTAAAAGTTTGCGGATTACAAAAAATACAACCTCCATTATTTGTACGGTGAGGACATATTTTTCCAGTGCTTAATCCAACTCTGAAAATCTTCTTTCCAAATTTATTCAGTAGATATTCTGAATATGTGAAAATCCTGTATTCAAGTCTTTCTTCCATTTTTTTCATTTTCTCTTCTTAAAGAAATTTGTTAGCAAAATAATTTTACGTCTCATGTTTTTCGGGGATAGGGATTCCCTCTCTAACGCAAAGTTCTTCTAATCTATTGAATGACCAGGCTGCATTATAATTAAAGAAATATCCAAAAGGTTGTTGAAGTAGTTCAATTAAAGCCAATGTCTCTTTATCATATTTTAGAATGACGACTGATTTAACACTTTTAAGATCTTGCTCAGAAAGCTTTAAGGGCATAAAGACCATAGCATTTCCCAATTTGACCATGATATTACCCAGTCCATCATTCAAGATCTTCTTCCTGGCTCTATTTACTTCTCTCTCCCCAACTTCATAAAGAACATTCAAATATTTCTCAAACAGGATATACTCATTTAACATAAACCCTATTTCATGATCTTGAAAAGCATTCCAAAATTCAATTGGATGCTCAATACAAATAAATCTTCCTAACATAAATGATCCTGCATTGAAACCCTTTAGATTTTTCGCTAAACAAGATTTTAATGCTCGTTTAAAAAATTCTACTTTTCTATCTGTAGTGAGTAATCCATATATTTTATTCTGATCCTGATGTGAGCCAAGTTCACTTACTAAGATTTTATCAACGTAATAATCAATATTTGAATCGAACCATGTATTTACAATTTTCTGAGCTTTTTCTGGTCTTTTTTGCAGATCATTTCTAATCAGCTTGATTAAGTCATCAAGTTCTGAAATTTGATCTAACTCTAAATTTTCTACAACTTTATCATATACTTTAAAAGCTTTTGACATGTTAATGAAAACATTCTCTTCCTTAGGTTTCATTTTGAGTTTTTCACCTT
>JAVCCH010000095.1 GCA_030765535.1 Candidatus Tenebribacter davisii | reverse complement strand
TTCCGGCATCTATGCGAAGATACATCTGGTTCGTCAAATTGCCATGGCATCCGGTCCTTTTTTGAATGTTATCTTATTTATTCTATTAGGTGATAAATGGGATATCTCAATTTTGAAAAATGTAATGCTGATCGGTATCATAATTTCCCTTGCTTCCACTTTTATATTGTTCTTCTTCCGTGATGATCGCTCTATGGGAACTGAAAGTGAATCACTGATTCTTACGAGCAACGAGAATAATGTAGATCAAACTAAATTGGCAAAACGGATACCAATCTTGCTTGTTACTTCTAATGTACTAATTGGAATGGGGGCTGGAATGACGATCAAATTTTTTCCGGTTTTCTTCCGTTCGATCTATAATTTACAGCCAATCTCAGTTCAGCTTATCATGGGAACTACTGCCATTTTTACAGGAATTTTCGGTATTCTCGCACAAAGGTTATCACTAAGAAAAGGTAGAGCTACAATGATATTTGTCGTACAGTTTTCTGCAACGCTATGTCTCATCGCAATTGGATTTTATCCTGCGGTTCTCCTGTTGATACCGCTCTTTATACTACGTGGTTCACTAATGAATGCTGCCCAGCCTCTTAGTCGTTCAATATTAATGGATGTTATTCCTAAAAGAAATCGTGGAAAATGGAACTCTGTGGAAACTGTAGCCTGGGGACTTTTCTGGAATGCATCTGCCGTAGTTGGTGGTTTCTTAATTGGAAGTAATAATTTCCAACGTTGTTTTTTTATTACTGCTGGGATTTATTTGATTGGTACGATCCCGATCTTGATGTTAATTCCACTTGTTAATAAGGAAACAAATTAGAGACATCTATTTTCTGATCTATTTCTCAGTTGGAACCACAATTCCTTTAATAATAATATTTTGAAAGAACACAAATACTACAAAAGTGGGAATTGCAGCAATGACCAGAGCAGCAAAACCAACTCCGGCACAACTACGCTGCATAAGCTGGTAAATGTGTACCATCATCGTCCACATGTCCTGATCCTGACAGACAATGAAGGCAAACATGAAATTACGGTAAGCTGCATTAAAAGCTCCAAGAGCAATTACTGCCATGATCGGTTTGGAGAGACTCATAGCAATTTTCCAGAAGATATTAACTTCACCAGCACCATCAATTGTGGCACTTTCAAAAAGTTCCTGCGGAAGAGAATCGAAAAATCCTTTCAACAAGAAAATGAAATAACCATCAGCAGCAGCCGGTAAGATAAGAGCAAAAAATGTATTGAGCATATTAAATTTCTTCAACAGTAAAAAATTTGGAATTCCCATCACCATTGGTGGGAAAGCCATTGTGAGCATTAGAATTAAAATTATCTTATAAGATGCTTTTAGCTTGAATCTACTCATTGCATAGGCTGCCAAAGGATTCACGATAAGAGCAGTGACGATTGCCAATAAACAGTAAATTAATGTGTTCACAATTGCGCGACCGTTATAGAGCATCACATCAAGTACCATAATGTAATTTCGCTTAGTAAATTCCCAGAAAATTGAGCTTTGATCTTTCCGGAAAATTTGAAGATCAATAATCCGTTGATCAAGATCAATACCGGTAAAATCTTTAAAGATCAAACCGTATTCACTATTCAAATTTTCTATAGAACCATACCTGTTTTTTAAGAAGTTCTGCCAATTTATACTTTCTGCTTCTGCCTCAATTGTTAAGAATTTCCCGCTTACTTCAGTTTGAACAAACTGCAGCCAATCTTCTCTGTATTCTGGATCTTCAGGAATTATTTTTATCGGATAAACATTCAATTCAATTTCATGTTCAGTTCCATACTGTCGGTTAAATTCAAATAAATTCAGATTACCATGTTTATTTGGAAATAACTTTTTTACATAATCCAGAAACTCTTTCTGACATGTCATCAATAATCCTTTTGAAGAATTATTTGAGTAATTTCGCACAAACTCCAACCAGTCAGCTTTCATTTTTAAATTGTATTCAGGTATTTTTTCTGTTAATCTGACCTGAGTAAAATCGGTAAATCCTTTTTGATAATTTCTATTCAGAATTTCAATTGAACTGTATTTTTCTTTTAGCCAATTTCTATAATCGATCTCAACACTTTTTACATAAAGAAATTCTGCCGGCACTACATTCTCAATAAAGAAAGCCCAATCAACGAGAATTGCACCAAAAGTTGGAATTTTCTGCAATAATTTTACATCTGAAAAATTAGAATAATTTGTTTTATAAGTGGAATTCAGCAGAGAAATATCATCATATTTATCTCTTAAGAAATTGCGATATGATTTTTTTGCTTTTCCATCAACTCTAATGTGCTGAATATTAAGGATATTTTTGACAAAATTGATCCAGTGTTTTTTCATTTTATCATTTGGCATACTTTGCGATAAGATCACATTATGCCATGAAGCATAGTCAGTATCCAATGCTTTATTCATTTCATCTAATTTTCCACGATAGACAGGATTTAATTCATTGGCAATAAAATTACCGTCAAGACTGGCATATACTCTATCTCTTGTCGGGAGGGTGGAACGTAATTCATTGTATCTTCCCAGAAAACCGGAATTATTTTCTGTGAAATTGCGATTTAATATTTCTCTTTCTTCCAGCCGAACTTCATCCCAGGTTAAGACAGATGTTCCATATTTCTCATTAAATTTTCCCAGGTCATTGCCGTTTTCTTTTTTCATCAGGTTACGAAATATTCTTTCATTTCGAGGATAGACACCACGACCAAATTGTTCGGAAATGTAATAATCAAAAGCGGTATGTAACTGCTTGTTTTCCGATAGAAATTCCTGCCAGTCTTTAAACATGTTGTTAGATACTTTTTGAGGGAATTCCAGGAATTCAAAACCCTGATAGCGGTTTTTATATTGTTGAATAAGGACATTTGATTCTTCATTCATTCTTGCTTCGATATACTTGCGATAAAGCATTTCATCATCAAAAAAATACTGGGGAACAACACTGAATTTTTTGGCATCCACATTGCTTTTAAAGGAAGAAGAGACCATGATCATAAAAGGATAGATCATCGTTAGTGTACCGATAAGCAGTATGAGATGTATTGATATATTCAATGACATCAATTTAACTGATCTTCTTCCAACTTTACCAATAATCGGCATTAAATCACTCCGTTGTTTTAAATTCCATTTTAGATAACTTTCGAAGTTGGATCACAGTAAAGCCCATCAACAATATCCCCAGCATCCAGGCCATTGTGGTAGCAATCCCGAATTTAAGGTATAAATATGCTTTCTCAAAGATCAACAGATCGGCAACTTTTGTAGCTTCATTAGGACCACCAAAAGTCATCACCAATATAAACCCACTCTGCTGTGCTGAAGCAATAAATGCTGCAATAAATTGAATTGTGATAAGAGCTTTCAAGTTTGGCACTACAATATGTCTGATCTTCTGGAAGAAACTTGCACCATCAAGATCTGCAGCTTCATAATTTTCATTGGGAATACCTTTAAGTGCTGCCAGATAGATGAGACATCCGGGTCCTACACCTGCCCAGATCGTCGGCAGGATAACACATAACATTGCCAGACCTTCATCCCGGATCCAGCGGCTTTTATCCAAACCGAACCAAAGTAATACTTGATTCAACCCACCTGCATCAGATGGATCATAGAGCAACTTCCATAAATAAATTACGATCACGCCACTGATGACAGCAGGTAAATAATAGATCACACGATAAACAAGTTTTCCATGCGATACCTCCTGCAGAAGGATCGCTAAAATAATGGGCGGTACAAAACCAAGACTCAAGGAGAGTGCCATGTAATAAAGAGTTTTACCAAGTGCAGACCACCAGACAGGATCAAATAGGACATCAGCAAAATTCTGTATTCCATTAAAATGAGAAGCTCCAACAATATTGTAATCCTGGAAAGCCATAATTGAACCCATGAACATGGGAACATATTTCCACATAATTATGGAAGCAAGGGCAGGGACAAGCATCAGGTATGCAAAGTAGTATTTTTTCTGCTGTTGTATTTTCTGTTGATATTTCACATCAGGGGTGAAGATCTTCCAAACTTTATAAAGAGCGAACAGGAAAATACTGAATACAAAGAAAGCTACAATTGATGCAATTCTATTTCTATAAGTTCTCTCTTTAATACTGACTTTCCCGATCATTTTCTCATTCGTTCTTTTAACTGCATTATCCAGAATGTTTTTTATGTTTTCTCGTTTTTCCGTGTTTGTTTTCCCTAATTCTCCCGAATCTTCCAGTGATATGCAGTCGTCAATTGGATAGGTCATGTATTCATAGATCTTTTGGCAGTTATTGCCGTAAGGCTCTGGTTTACCATTTTCCACAGCTTCCTTAAAAGTATTCAACCAGCCGGGAGGTGTATATTTCAGATATTCTTCATAACCGTATTTTTTTAGATACAACGGATTCTGCATCTTGCCAAATCCAGCATCGATCATCACCTTCAAACGTATCTTCCGTGCTTCTTCACTGTCATAGAACTTGATATAATTCCAGGCAGCTGCTTTCACTTTCTGCGAATCACGGTCACCAATTCCTCCATTATTAGATTCCCCTGCACCGGAAAAAATACCCATCATACGACAGTTAATTTCTGAACCTCTCAATCCAGTTGGTCCTTTGGGAGGTGGTGCCACACCGTAAAGATTAGGGTCAAGTTCACCACCGAGAGTTTTTTCGTTCATGTAGGTCATCATCATCCCGATCTTGCCTTCACTGAAAAGTCGACCGTAATCACCTTCTCTAATTACAAATCCACGCTGATCTTCTCCTTCCGAATCCAACCATTTAGTGGTGATAAGTTTAAGATACATCTCCATTGCATCTACGCCTGCATCACTATTAAAACTGGCATACCAGTTCCCGTTTTCCTGGTTTTGCAGAACTGCATCACCACCGGCACTCCAGAGATATGTTATCCAATCGTAAGCAGCTTGAGGACCTGATGCCAGATAAAGACCATAAATTCCTTCGGACGGAATAGTCATTCTCTTGGCATAATCATAAAGTTCATTCCAATCATCAGGTGGGTTATCAGGATCAATACCAACCCGGTAAAACAGATCTTTACGATAGATCATCACACGAACCAGAGTTTCATACGGAAGCATCCATATCTTCTTGTTTGAATCTCCTGTTTTCTGCCGATTGATCACCGGCCAGACAGGATCGGCAACTCTATTTTCCAAGATGTTTTCTTCATCCTGTTCAATAAATTCATCGAGCGGATATAAGAAATTGTTTTGGATATAGGTATCGGATTGACGGAAATTAATATATAAGATATCAGGTGAAACACCACCAGCAATAGCCATAAGAGGTTTGGAATCGAGATCCATCCCTTCAATAGTGATACCTGAGAAAGAGCGTAATTCGATATTGGGATGTTTCTCTTTGAATGCTTTGATAACGGCCATATCGGCTTTGGCAAAAGCATCTGTACGTTTAGGATCAGGAAGTTCAAAAACTTTTAAAATAACCTTATCTTGAGCAAATAAATTAAAGAAAATGATCAATAGAATTATGATAAAAAATATTCTGTTCGAGTTTTTTAAGATCATCCCTTATCCTATTTATTATTTAATTGTAAATAGAAAATTGGAATTTGAGAAGTCAAGTGAAAATAAATGTAATTAAATATTAAATCTGTATCCAATTTTTAAAGAACCAATGTCATGAATATAGTCATTATCATTAAAATCGTCAAAGTCACTCGAAGGAAAAACATCATTTTCTCCAATCATATATTTACCAACTTGTAAGTAAAAATCTAAATACCATTTGCCATTTAGAAAGTATTTATATCCTGCACCTAAACCAATTGCAAGTTTATCTTCACTACGTTCAACTAGATCATTTGAAGAGAAGTTATCCGTATCTAATTCCCCTCTAAGATGACAATATCTGACAAAACCAGATAAATAAGTTCCGAATTCAAAACCATAAAAATATTTTTTCATGCAAACTCCAATATGATTCACTTCTCTTAGCCCAGGTTCAACATCATTCTCTTCTAGCATTAAAACTGATTTCTCAAAATTCTTAAAATATAATGGAACTTCAAATTCAAGATTTTGTTTTGTAAAATAATAACTTAAGCTTAAACTATAGGATATTCCGGAATCTGAATCAGGTTTTAAAATTGATTTTAACAACCTATACATATTGACTGATACACCAAATTTAGAATTGTTCTTTTCCTGAGTATCAACTACTGTTGTCAGGCTGCCAAATTTACATCCAAATTTGAAGATATCAATAGAGAAAAAGTAAGTGGCATCCTGATCGCTAATTCCGCTAAATAATTGTCCGTACAATTGATCGTTTTTGCCAATAAAATATCTTCCAAATTTAACACTATTCTCAAAAAATATGTTTTTATAGATATTTAGACCAACCCCTAAGCTGGTACCCAAGCCTATCTTATGAATAGATTTTTCGTTGTAACTGTAGATTATTTGAGGAGCTTCGGTGAAGTTTTTGCCTGGCAAGCCAACAAGATAAGTATAACGAAGAAAAGTACCTCCAGTTACATAAAATTGTTTACCTGTAAATCTTGGTAATTTTCTTTTACAAACTAAGTTGATATCCAGTATTTGATTATAAGGATTATATTTTTTTCTGCTTTTATTATTATAATAATCTAGTTCGATCCCCAGAAGTCCGACTATCAAATTACTTTTCGATAAGCCAATATGAATGGATTTTTCACTTTTATATGAAACAAGACTGCAAAGATTGGTATTAAATGCAAATGGCTGTGTTTGTTTTTCGTAGATCTGAATTTGCCCATTTAATCCCGTAAGAATAAAGGCTATAAAAGCAAATATCAAATACTTAATCAGTTTGAAGTTCATTAATTTAGTACAGCCTATAATTAATGATAAATAAAATGTTAATTGTTACCAAGTTCTACCTTCGCTGGAAATGTAATATTCTTTGTTTTCTAGTTTTATAACTGCTTCAAAATAATTTGGTGTTAGATAAACTTTTGTTTTGAATTCTGTTGGAATAGTTACATCTAATTGTGAAACATCATTTGTAAATTTTCCATTCTGCATTTGATAGGTTCTTTCTTTGTAATAAATCTGACGTAAGATCCATTTAATTTTTTCAGCTTGATTTAATGTAAATGTATCCTCTTTTGTTCCAGCCTGATTTTCACTGAATTGAACAAAACCCCACATCTCCGGATAGTGCATATTGATAAGCCCTTGTGGACTCCAAACCCAGTTATGTTCCGGTTTTCTAAGTTTGGAATATCTATCTTCAATGATCTTCGTTTCCCATTCCACTCGTGAAAAATTTACTCTCCACTGATCTCCCTGCTGGGGCGGACACTGCGCAGCACATTCTTCCAAAACCTTCCAGGGGTAGGCAATTTCCACGCTCCAACCGGTGTCTTCATCTTTTGGATCATTTAATGTTCCGTTTAATCTTACAGCTGACTGAAGTTTTTGTATATCCCAGGAATCAAGTACCTTGCAGCCTGTATCACGATAAGGTTGAGATAAAAACAAGTCCCAGACTGTGTTAAAGGCATTCATTTCGAATTCATAATAGTTGTGGGTATCTCCATCAGGATCAATGAATATTTCAAAATCATTATCATAAAATATTACTGAATCTCTCTCTTTAAAATTTGCCCAGATATGTGGCTCTCCCATTTCACAGAAGAAATAAAAAAAGTTATCATCCCAGAGCATTTTTGCTTTTGTTCTCAATTCGGGTTTCGGCTGCATATTTCCTTCGATATCCACAAAATCTTCAGTCCAGGCGGCTTTGCTCCAGATCTTTTCATTCATCCTGCCATCAATAACTATTGGAGAATCAGTTTTGTAACAGATGTAGCTTTTAGGATTGAATTCAATCTGCGGTTCAGGAAGAAAATCTACGAAAGGTTCTTGAGAAAAAAGAGAAGAAGCGAATAAGAGAATAAGCGTAAGTGCGATATATTTTTTCATTATGACTCCTGAGATTTTGAATTTATAAAATTATTAAAAATCTTAAAATTCTGATCAATTTGAGCTTTATTTTCTAATTCATCTTTGTAAAATTTGTTATCTTGTAGATTTTCAGCTAAATGGTTTTGCACCATTTTACTTCCATTATCAAATTGCATCTCAGGGTGGAATTGTATACCCCAAATTGGTAAATTTTTATATTGAAATGCCTGCACAGCACAATCACTATTTGCAGCAATTATGTTAAATTCCTCAGGTAAATTATATACTTCATCATAATGAGATTCCAGGAATACTGGGTTAGAAATTCCTTTGAAAAGGGAATTATCTTCTATTTGTATTTTTTTCCAACCGAATTCGGGAATGTCTGCTCTTCTGCATACACCATTCCCAGCTAGTGCTCTCGCTATCATCTGATGTCCGTGACAAATGCCCAGAATTGGTTTTTCATTTTTCACGAAATACTTAATAATAGAAATAATAATTTCATCCCATTCACTGCCCTGGGATGCAGACAATTCAGACCCGGTGATAAGAAGACGGTTAAATTGTGATAGCTCAGGTAATTCATCATCCAAAGTAATTACTTGATATTTTCTACCAAAGGTGATTAGGGGAGCAATAACATGAGTAAAATTATCTCTGGCTTTGGAATTAATGATCGTGTTAAAAATTAATATCATGAATTCCTTCTTTGCCAAACAAAGCGAATTACAAATAAAATTTGTTTCCCGCGTTTTATGATATGTTCATGTATTGTGTCAGTAATAACGGCAGTTTCTATTTCAATTTCATCACCAAAGAAAGCTTCTTTTTGAAATTGCATTTCTATTTCACCAAGTTGGTGGTCCATAATGAAATCAGGATTATAATGATTTAAAGCCCAATTAATATAACTAGTATTATTTACATGATTATTTACATCAATATCCTGCAATTGAACCTGGTATTTTCTACATGAACTCGTTTCATTTTCAAGAATCATTTTAGTTCTAATCATATCGGGAAAAATAACTTTCTTGAAATCTGTACCTGGAAAATTGTAATATTTCAAAATTCGAACTGGACGTCTGGTTTCCAGATTTATTACAAGCCAAGAAGTTGAAATCTGACCAATAAGCTGATCAGAAGAATTATAAATTTCAAATTCTCGGTAACATATTAATTTATCAACAGCAGAAGGCCAAGTTTTTACTTTGATTTCATCTCCCCAGACCGGCCAACACTTCATTTTCACAACTTGTTTATACAATACCCAGGCTATCTTCATTTGCTTGAATTTAGAATATCCTATACCCAAATCTTCTGCATGTTCTCCAGCTGTTTCCTGGAGAAATTTTGCCAGGGATACCAGATTCATGTGTCTTGTATGATCGGCATGATAAGAAAAAACTTTATAAGTATCAGTCCTTGATGAAATCACCAACGCTCCTTTTTTATACTATTCAACATGGCATTTTTCAATCAATTCTTCAATTGTCGAAGTTGCCAATCCAATCACAGTATCGGCAGCACCATAATATAATTTCACACTACTTTCTAATTTAGCAAAACCATTTTCATCATATTCATCCACAATTAATCCCGTCGGGAATATCACATTGGGAACTTGCCCCACAGTCTCATACAATTCACGCGGTTCAAGGATATTGAATCTTCCTCGAGATATAACTTTAGACGGATCTTCCAGATCGAGCAGCATCACACCTGCCTGATAAATTGGTTGATAATGCATCGCAATTCCGTGGTATATACTAAGCCAGCCTTTTGATGTTTTCACAGGTGGCGGTCCAGCACCGATCAGTTCATCCCAATAATGATCTCTACCGGAGATCACTTTTTTCAGAGGCTGCCAATTCATCAGATCATCCGATTCAGATAGCCAGATCTCACTTCCAGTGAGTGGTCCATCTACTAACTGGTTTTTATTAGGTCTATCTAATCTAAGATATTTCCCCTTCACTTGTTCCGGGAAAAGTACTCCATTTCTATTCTCTTCTTTGGAAACAACTCCCACAAATTCAAAGGATTTGAAATCAATAGATTTGCCTAATCCCAAATAACAACCTGAATCCATATCCATGGCAAACATGATGTAATATTCTTTTCCCAGTTTTGTGATCCTGGGATCATAGAGATGATAGATATTTTCTTTTACCTCTTCCAATCCTTCCCATTTAATATACTGTTTAAAAATTTCAAATTGGATACCATCTTCACTTTCTGCCATTACAAAATAGGTTTCCCGAGCCCGATTCTGTACTCGCAGCATAAGAAGAATTTTATCATTAAATTTTATTGCTCCCGGATTGAAAACTGAAGTTGCATTAATAATATCTGGTTTTATGTCAGGTATATCCTGAGGTTTAATAATTGGATTATTCATGTATCTTTCCATAAATTCCTCAATTTATAATTGGATTATTTTTCTTCCGCCATAATTGTGTAATAAACATACCTGTCAACATCAGTATACATCCCACTAAAGTATTAAAACTCAAAATTTCTCTGAGAATTAATATCCCTCCTGCAACAGCAAAAACAGCTTCCAGACTTAAAATTATAGCAGCATGTGTGGGATGAGCATTTTTTTGTGCTATGATCTGCAATGTAAATCCCACGCCTGCGGAAATTAGACCACCGTAAAGCAGAGGGATAAGTGCTGAATATATTGCTGATAATGTAGATGATTCTGTAAAAACCATAACGATAAAACTCAAAATAGAAGTTATAAGAAATTGAATGCAAGCTATGATCAAAGGTTCTGCTTTTTTGGTAAAATTATCTATTAATAAAACATGAACAGCCCAAAATATCGAACTGACTAAAACGAGAAAGTTTCCAAAATTCATAGAAATATTTTCTGAAGCATTTAGAAAATACAATCCGACAACTGCCAGGATGGCGCCGATCCAAGTTGATCTAAATGTTTTTCTTCCGATGAAAATTCCTAAAACAGGAACCAGGATAACATACATTCCCGTAATAAATCCTGCATTCCCGGCAGTTGTATAGAGCATTCCAACCTGCTGAAATGATGAAGCTGTGAATAAAATCAATCCAAGAATAATACCGTATTTAAAATTCTCTTTGTTTGGTTTTGACAGGGAAGCCCTTTTCTTAATGATTATTGGGATCAAAAATAAACCACCAATTGCAAAACGGATGGCATTGTATGTGAAGGGACCGATAAATTCCATTCCCGCTTTTTGGGCAACGAAAGCAAATCCCCAGATCAGTGCTGAGATCAATAATAAAATATCTGTTTTAAGATTACTCATATTATTACATAATTATCCAGTAAATCCTATCAATTCAATTATTTATAGAATATAATCTGGCTTTCAAACCAATGATTTGCTCTCCAGTGATCACCTTCACTCAAATTACGATATTGCATTGGAACGTAATCGATTTTCAGGGAATCTCCAGTTTCTACTATCTCTTTCAGCTCTATTTTCCAGGATTCTACTACACTTCCCGGAGCCCAGCCGGCTCGATCAAATTTCCAAGTTCCATCCTGGGGACGGCAGGAGTTAAGATAACAATCGGTTTTCCAAAGCCTATTATCAAATTTATGTTCATTGATATAAACAGTGCGATTTGCCGGCATGAATTCAGCCGCATTCTGACTGTTGGGATGCATTCCATGTCCTGTTACCATCAGATTAATTCTTGCATCAGTTGCTTCTTCCGGTATTCTAAGCTTTAGTTGCGGAAGGTGAACACTCATGGGATCAAGAGGATCACCATAAAAGAAACTGCCTGTCCAGAGGTTCAAAATTTTAAAGGGAATCCTTTTTGGAATTCCATGATAAAAATCCAGATCAACAGAGACAAACCAACCGATCTGATCTTCAGGATTCTCTTCTTTTCCCTGCCATGTATCCACTCTCAGATCTATCTGCTTCTCTCCAATAAAAAGTGGTAAAAAATCTGTTACATCCACCTTCCAAATATGACCTTTGTTATAAGGAGTTATAAACCTACAAATTTCATATCGAACCGAGTCCTGCCAGATATAAATGGCTGCACCTCTATCCCAATGATCATAACCTCCAGGCATATCTGTCATTTCCAGAGTAAGAATCACACGCCCGATCTGCTCCTTAAATTCAGGGAAAACAACTTGATGCTCAGTTTCACGATAATCGATGAAAACAGGTTGTTTAGTGATAACTTCTACATTGATGGATTCTTTCATTTTATTAGCTTTATTATCCATTTTCAAGCTGACATCATCCAAAATGATTGTTGTGGTTTGGTCAGAAGTTTGACCACCTACTGCTAACCGAATTGGACAAGACTGCATTTCGGCAATGAAGAATTCATCGAACACAATTTCATTCTCGATCTTCAGAGTGATATCCGAACCTCCAATGACCTGATGAATTTTCAGATAGAATTCTTTAACTTCTTCTTCTTCCTGATCTGCCCGGAATTCTATTGGAGACATGATCTTCTTGATCTCAACCCCATTCCAATGCAGAGATATCTCCCGCTGTGGACGATCATAAAAATTACCATCAGGACCAAACCAGGCACTGGTTGGTGGATTATTCACATCAAAACCTATAGCAAAACTTCCTTCAATATTTGGTTCTTCCCAATGTTCAAGATCCAGATCAAGACTATCTGCCTTGAATATATCTGTATTTAAGAAAGCAATTCCACATCCCTCAGCACCGGGGGTAATATACATATTCCAGTTTAATTCAATATCTTGATATTTATTATTATCTAGGATTGGGAAGATTGCAACATTTTTATGATTATTCAAGATGCCACCATTTACAAGATGCAAGACTCCATCTTTTATTTGAGGTTCGTAACGTTTGCCATACTGATATAAAACAATGCTGCTGTCAGGCTCATCAAATTTCCATATTTGTTCGATTGATTGTAAAAAAAAGGGTAGCATAATCAATAGTAACAATATAATTTTTTTCATGTTTAATCCTTAATTTCTATAACTAACCCCAAATGATCTGATGGATAAATTCCATCCTTGTTTGATTTGTTTCCAATTAATTTTATCTCTTTTATATTAGCAGCGAAAGAATCATTTGCCCAACAGTAATCAATCCTTTTAACAGGTTCAGAACTTGGATAGGTAAAACCATCGTCATCGGGATGAAGCTTATTCCATATATCAATTAATCCCTGCATGTTGAGTTTGTGAATATTCTCATTTTGCGGAGTTGCATTCATGTCACCCACAAGTATTTGTGGATATCCGGCAAAACGTTCGGTGTAACTCATCACCTCTCCAAGATTCGATCTTAAGTTTGTCTCTTCGTATGAGAAATGTGTGTTAAAAATGAAAAATACAAAATTATTTGAGATAGCTACAGTATATTGAGTTACTCGTTTATTATGATCAACATCATTATGTATATGGGAATGAAATATCGCTCCGGTTTCAATGATATCATTCTTTGTAATAATCGAAAGACCCTCCCAAAAACCGGTTGAATTGTAATGCATGGCAGGTTGAGTTAAAATTTTAGCATCCAAAAATTTATTTCTACTTTGCAGTTGTGTTAAAATTTGTTCAGCAGAGTTCATATAAGTAGCTTTTGTGCTTGGATGATCTTTATTAAACCGAATCTCCTGCAAGGCTATAATATCTGCATCTGCCTTAATAATTTCATCTGCGATCAAATTCTTCCTGGTCATCCAATTTGAGTGGTCATCATAATTTGCAATATTCCATGAGATAATTTTCATCATTCCTCTTCAATATTCAACTTTAATATTTGTTTATACTTTTCAGGGTGCACATTTCTGTACACCCTGAACAATCAATTAATTTTCTACTGAGACTATTTCATTAATATCATCTTATTTGTAGAAACAAAGTTTCCTGTTTTCATCTTATATAAGTAAACACCAGAAGCAACTGGTACCCCTTTATCATCAGTTCCATTCCAGACAACAGAATGATTTCCAGCTGGCAGTATCTCATTTACTAAAGTTCTAATTCTCTGTCCTTTAATGCTATAGATTCCAATTTCTGTATTAGCTGCGTTTTCGGAACTTACAGAGAAATTTATTGTAGTTTCAGGATTGAATGGATTAGGATAGTTTCTCTTCAATGAATTAACATTTAGAGAATTGATTCCGTTTGCGTCAGTATGATCAAGTTCAACTACATCGCTAGGCTCAGATTCCCAATCACCACTATAAACAGCAGTGAGATAATAGGAATAACTTCCTGTTGGAACTCCTAGATCAAAATAGAACAGTTGAGTCGTACTTGCAAGAAATGCATCATCTCTATAAATTCTATATTCGAGAAAATCTCTACTTGAACTGATCGCATCCCAGCTTAAAGAAACAATAATCCCCAATGATACAGCTTCAAAACCGGCTGGTACAGGAAGGATCAAATCAACATTGATGGTGTTGGACGGATCGGATTCACCAGAGCTATAAACTGCAGTTACGTAATAAGAATATGTTCCTCCATCAATAGCTTCATCTATATAACTTGTTGTTGGAAATGTTGTATTATCAACTTCAGCAAGGAATGCTCCATCTTTGTATATTTTATAACTTAAAGCACCCGCACTTCCAGGAATCCATGTTAGAATTACACTGTTATAATCTATTATCTCATAACCAAGATCCTCAGGAGGATTATTCCCACTAACAACTGTTATTGATAGTACTTTTATGCAGAAATTACCTGTGTTCTGGAAACCGGACGGATCATTATAATCGTAGAAATCAAGCCAGTTATTACCACTTTTGTAGTAGCTCTCTTCTGGATTTGAAGAAGATTCCACAATTGTTCGATATGATGCACCAAGAAGTACTGGAACATCAGATGTTCTGTCATAAGGATGCCCTCCATCTGAAAGATATAAATAGACATAGAAATCATCACCTTCAGTTACTGGCACTCCCGTATCCAGATCTACGGTATGAAGTCCAGCATGATCATAATCACCTGAAACTATTGCCAGCTCATTTGTAAGATCTGTTCCATCAAAATTATCATATATTTTTATAATGTAATCTGTATAGTCAACAGCAGTAAAGAAACTGACAGCTTCAATTACCTGAGTTCCTGTTGCTTCAAAAGAATTGAAAGCTTCTGTGGCAACGATTAGCGTATCTCTCCAACCATGATAATCGTGATAATAGACATTGTCGTATGCCATAGGTTCTACATTCTGGAAGGAAATTGCACCCATTTCAATATTACGGCAGGAATGTTTATCATAATAGGAGATCCAGAAATAACCACTGTATCCCCAACTTGATCCCCAACTGTTTCTTGCCAGCCAGGCTCCAGGTAACGGTGCTTGAGTTGGATGTTCATCATCCCAGCCAATGATCGATACGGCATGATTGGGATCCATCGGACTTGTAGGCGGTTGATAATGATTATAATTAGTAATAAACGCATTATCATAAGCCATACAGGTTCCCATTATTCCGTTATCAATGATCGCTTGTTTTATCACATCTATATTCGAAAGATCATCTGCCAGTTTATACCATTCTACATCCCTGGGATAGAAATAGTGATAACTTGGCAACCATCGATCAGGAGCTGTAGCATTTCCTGAATACGGCGCATCCAATTCTCGAATCGCTCCCTCACCGCGTGAAAGATATGCGGTAGTTACTCGATAATCTCCACCATTATGAACTTCCAACCCACTACCTGTTGGTGGTGTAATATCATCATTATTATTATCATTGAATCCGTTCCACCAATCGAGATGTCTTTCAGCCAAGTTTGGTTCTCCTGTCTCTCCAGCAGCATTCCAAGTTCCGGTTATCATCATGTTGCCTTCCATGGAAGCAAATGCTCCAAAAGTCCAACAAGTTCCAAAATTACTCTGATCTCGAACTCCGGGGACATAATTCTCACCACTCACATCACGCAGATCATATGAGTCTGCCATTAGTAATATTGAAAACATTACAAATCCAATAATAAATAAATTTTTCATTTTCTCCTCCAATATTTTATTATTTAATATATCCCTTGTTTATGCATAATATATTCCAGAGGATAAATTTAATTAATTATTTATAAGTCAAATAAAAGATAATTTGTGCATAGAAAAAGGGGAAACCATTTGGTTTCCCCTGAACAACATTTATATGCGTCAGATTAGAATTTTACTTCTGCTGTAATGAAAGCATTGAACATTGGAGCTGGTGTAACATACATGTAATCAATACCATTTAGAAGGTCATTACGACCGTAATCTCCTGTGTAGTATGCTCTAAGCATATTGTCTTCTCTGTTGTTAATGTTTTTCAGATCCAAGCGAATAGAAGCATCCTTACTTCCAAGTTTGAAAGCATAAGAAATGTTACTATTCAAGGCGAAGAAATAAGGTAATTTAGATTCTTCTAATGAAGCAGCAACTGGAATAACGTCACTCCATGGGTCAGTAGGATCTTCCATTATATATTCTGTGTAATATTCATTTGTATAAGTTCCGTAATATTCATCCCACCAGTTTGTATTAAGACCAACTCTCAAATCTCCAGCAGGTAAATTGAATGTGTAACCAACATCAAAGCTAGCCATTTGCTCTGGAGAGAATGGAGCAACTTTATCGATTACGTCATCAGCATCTTCACCAAAGATTTGATCAACATTTAACTCGGTCCAACGGTTTTGAGAATAAGTAACTGAAAGTCCACCATCGAAGTTTGCCATATTAAAACCAGCATCTAATTCCACACCTTGGTGAGTTGCTTCACCAGCATTTATAGTTAAATAGTCACCATTTTGTTGTAATACACCTTCAATTTTATCAGCATAGATTGTTTGGTAAAGGTTAGCTGTAATGTTCCAACCTATACCTTCATAACCAATACCGAATTCAGCAGTAGTAGCTTTTTCAGGATCAAGTTCATTTACTGTTCCATCATCAGCTGTTTGAGATGCATCCGGTCCGCCAGATCTGCTATACCAGTCACCTACTCTAGGTTCTTTATTGGCAATTGAGTAGTTTACAAGAACATTTAAATATTCAGTTATATTATAGTTAATACCAAATTTTGGTGAGAAGAAACTGAATGTTTTCTCATAATCATCTTCTTCAAAGTTTGCTTTTGTAGCATAGTAATAATTATCTGTAAATGTTCCTAAGCCGTAATCAAAAATCCTAATAGGATTCTCTTCTACTCTAGAAGTATAGCTGGCATATTGTCCATCCAACAAGACTGTTAGTTCTGGAATTGGTTGTACCTGAGCTCTTACAAAACCGGAAAGATTAGAAACAATACCATCATAATTATAACGATTTTGATGTTCATCGTAAGTGCCGCCATAATAGCGAAGATCCCAACCTTGAGCAATATGAGTACCTCTCCAGTATCTCCATTCACCACCAACAACTACTTTGAATATATCGTTAAGTTTCTTATCAATGTAGGTATTCAAACCGAATTGCTTGTGATTGTTTTGACTGTCATTTGTCCATGTGTGACTGTAATCTGCATTAGGAAGATTACGAGCTTTAGACACATATTCACCATAATATGTAGAATCAGCAGGATCGTATCCATCTAACATTACACCTGTTTCTTCATAGATGTGACGGGCATGACGACCAAAATATTTGTTATCTGTACCGGCACTAGTAGATTGTCCGTAAATGCGACCATCGGTTACATCAAATTTATCATTTCTCAGATATTTTCCACCACCTGTACCAGAAGTGATAAATACATTTGTCATAACGGTTGCATCATCATTGATTTTCCATTCATCCCGAATTGAGAATTGTGGTTTAGTATAATAATTTACCTGTTCCGGATTGTTGTTTCTGTTATAAGCTCTTCCCAGCGTATCCATCAATTCCAAATCTGTAGAAGTTCTCATTTGATTGTGTTTTTGTGGAGCTGAAATTAAACTAAAATTAACAACATGATCTCCCCAAAGATGCTGAGTGTCTATACCAAAAGACCATCCATCATAATCTGTACCTATCTGCCAGGAATCACCGAGTTTTCTCTCCGCCATTACACTATAATTGAATTTTCCATCATAAAGATTTCCGGAATTATAGCGTACCAGCATATTGTAATTTACAGGTGTCCAATCAATCATATTACCTTTTCCATCAGCTACTTTATCTGGTGTAGAATATGTTCCACCGGAAGTCCTGAATGTCCATTCTGTATCAGGAACAGAGCTACCAATAGTTTCGATATTTACTGATCCACCAAATACACCGGAACCATACATGGAAGATCCAGCTCCACGTTGAACTTGAACTGATTTAATATTGGATGAAAGACCTGTCCAGTTGCTCCAATAGACCTGCTGACTTTCCGGGTCATTCACAGGAATACCGTTAATCATTATCTGAACTTTGTCCTGACCAAAACCTCTTACGAGAAGTTCACCTTCTCCCAGTCCACCACCGGTAGAGAATAAACCAGGAACACCTTGCAATAAACCTGGAACGTCTCCAGTAGTATATTTACCTGTGACTTCATCCTGACTTAGATCTGTAAAAGCTATTGGAGTTTCTCTCTTCACAGCTCGGTTTGCACTAACCGACATACCACCGATCTGAATTGATTCAACAACAAGTTTAGCATTAACAATTGCTGTTTCATTTTCTTCAACATCAACTTCAACTGTTTTAGTTCCATATCCCATATAACGGAATTGAACTTCAGCCATCCCAACAGGAACATCTGTCAGCGTGAAAGTACCATTATCTTTTGTATAGGTACCTTGTTCCATACCAACTAATATTACTGCTGCATTGGCAAGTGGTTGTCCACTTTTCTCGATAGTTACCCGCCCGGCAATTTTACCAGATTGTGCATACAATGGCAGGATTAACAAAACTGTAAGAATAACAAATAAAACGATTTTTTTCATAGCTTCCTCCTTGGAATAATTAACACGACTATGTCGAAAAATTGGATTACACTATTGAAATGTCAAGCTGAAAAAAAATAATAGTGTATTTTAAAATAAAAATAAACAATCTAGATTATTCTATGACTTTATATACAATCAAATTTCTTTATTATAACTACTTAAAAAAATTGCAATTAGGTATTTATTTTTTACGGTTTAAATGTTCCCACAATATTTTTTCTTTTAACTCTTCAGGTAATTTTCGGCTTCCGCCATAAAGAGTTTTTTCCCATTCTCCGTACATGGGATTTGGCAGAATAATGAATTTCTTACCAAATTCTTCTTTAAATTTTTCTACCGAAGTATATCTTTCTTCAATATTTTTTTGGCGGAAAATATCTTCAAAATCGATCAAGTTATCACCAATAAACATAACAATGTAGTGATCTGCTGCAACAATATCTCTCCTGATACCTTTATTGGAAGAATCATCTTTTAAGAGTATATGAGATTCTTCTGCCTGCGGAAATTTAAGTTTTTTTATGTTATCCAGGGTTCCTTCCATATGTCGTAATTTTCTATTGGAAATGTAAAATATATCACACCCATTTTTAAATGCATAATTAAGAAAATCTAAGGCTCCGGGAATTGCTTTCGCTTCAGCACTTTTTACCCAGCCATCAAAATCTCCATAATATTGTGCTCCATCAACTATTGTACTTACCTGGAAATCTGAGTTATTAATTACTGTTTCATCAAGATCTACAATTATGGCTCTTTTCTGTGTTCTTTTAACTTTGAGATCTTCATCTAGTCGCAATCGAGCAATATTATAAGCTTGATAAGCAAGTGCGTGATATTCTGCAGATGTTGTCTGCCATAATGTTGACATGATCAGAGATGAACGCATTAAACCAAGATCTTCGGCAAATACAAAACAAATAAATAATAGAACAATAAGTGTAATCAGTAACTTTTTCATTATAATCTCCTGAATTCTGAGAATTTCATCATTTTACAAATCCTTCTGTAAGGGTATTATAGATCGCTTCAAAAATGTAACCTATATGAATACGATTTGTGAAATCTATTTTTTCCACATTTATCTCAATTATCCTGCCTTTATGATAGCCAAACCGACAAACATCGTTAGCATAGGTTCGATACCACCCATTTAATGCATTGATCTCACTTCTACTCCAGCCACCTTCCATTTCCATTTCTCTTCCACGCTGCTGAATACGACTCCAGGCAAGATCAGTTCTACCTTTCAGCACAATCAGCAGATCCGGTGAAGCAATGTTATTACAGACAGTTTTAAATTTTACAGTAAGCATATCAAGTTCATCTTGGGTTAGAAAACCATCTTTATAAAATTGATAACAGAAAACCAGCAGATCTTCCGGTAAAGATCTATCCATTACATAACTCTCTTTCCCACTGGTTCCCTTTATTTGAAGTTCTTTCCGCATTTTAAGAAAATGGAGTTGTAGATCATAACAATATGTTTTCTTATCTTTAAGGAATTTCCCCAGAAGAGGATTATCCTCTGGATTTTCATATAGACCATTAATCCTCAGGCTACGCTGCATAATAGCTGTTAATGTTGATTTGCCCAATCCAACATTCCCTGCTACTGAGATCAAACACGGATTTTCAAGTAAGAATTTTTCCAGTTTTAATTCCGCATCAATCGCTTTAAGAGTAGCAGCTGTTTCAGGCAATGTTACCCATTTACTAATACCCGGAGTTGTTACGCGTAGGTCAAGAGATCTGATCCTTTCAGCAATTTTATTTATTGTTATTTCAATATAATTTTGCAGTGGAGTATCTACGTTTGCATCGATTACTAAAACCGGGCAAGTAACATGACGATTTATGAATTGGTCATAAAGTTGATTTAATTGTTCCAAATATTCCTTTGGAATTCCGGTTTCACTTTCCCTGCCCCTTTCTTTGATCCTATCCAATAAAACTTGAACATCCGCCTTTAAATAAACTATCAGATCAGGTTGAGTTATCTCTTGGGTCATCAGATCATAATTACGTTGATACGTCAGAAATTCCTCTTCAGTCATATTCCCCATGATTTTCTGAGCAATTCCAAAAATGTGATAGTCCTCGGCTAAAGTTCTATCTTCCAGAATTATTCCCTTTCTATCTTCGATCTGGCGCTGTCTTTCTAACCTGCCATTGAAGAACTCGATCTGAGCCATAAAAGCCGTGCTGATAGGATCTTCATAAAATGCATCTAATACTTTCGAGTTAAATTTTTCCTGAAAGGCATAAACTTTTTCATCGCCTATTCTATTGGGAATTGTTGAAAGCAGTATTTCATCAAAAGGTTTTCTGCTTGCCGCTTCTACTAGTGTAGATTTTCCAACACCAATATTACCTACGATTCCAATTCTTAAATGTTCCATTAATTCCAAAAACCTGGTTTAATCAAAAAGTTCAAATTCATCTAAACTTTGAAAATACTTCTCGATCAGAATATATGAAAATGGGATCGTAATGAAAAGACCTAATCCAGCAAAAGCTGCACCAATAATATTCATTATAAAAAGTCTGAAGACGATGAAAAACTGTTGCCAGCGTGTTTCTGCACTTGCCTTATAGCAGAAGACAACTGCTTTGATTGGATTCATATCCTTCCTGCTTATAAGCAGAACCGCCGGGAAAATTATCGTTATCCAATAAAGCACTAAAATCAATCTTACGGGATGTAAGATCGGATCAACAACAATTCCCAGGAGATAACCGGTACAAAGAATTTTTAGAAGTAAAAAATAAAGGATATTTACAAGTACGAATAAGAAATATTTTGGATAATTTTTAAGTGCTTTAACATACATTGAGATTTTAAAAGAATTCTCAATAAAATTATCCTCGAATCCAAATGGGATCAAGGTAAATGGAACAAGTATCAACAGCATGAGATTCGTAAAAAGATAAGGATCGAGCTTAAAACTTTCTGCCAGTTCCTTATTAAAATAAATTCCCAAACCAATTATTAAAAAGGATGTAAGAACCATAAAAATTGCAAATGGATAATATTGAGATTTAATGGGTTTGAATTTTTTCCAGACATCCTGATAATTCAGTTTTGCAGATAAGGGACCGGATAGAGCACCTGTAGGTTGGCCACAAACTTTACAGAAAAAGTCATGTTTGCCAAGTTCATTATTACATTTCACATCTATCTTTCTACCATTTTTTGTTTTTTCTTTACGCATACCGTTACATTTCATAAATTTCCTCATATCTTATTTATTTCAGTTAGAAAAATTCTAAGCAGTACCCATTTTGTCAATTATTAAAGTTCTTTACAAATATAACCTTCAAAATTTATTAGAGGTAAATATTGATAAGAGATGAGGAGAAATTATGTATAAATTGAACGTAACTTCAAATTTTTCATCTGCACATAAACTTGATGGATATGAAGGATTATGCAAGAATCTTCATGGACATAATTGGAAGGTTCGAATAGGAATTTCATGCGAGAAAAAAGATAGTATCGGCATGACAATAGATTTTGGTGAAGTTAAAAAATATTTAAATGAAATAATGAACATGCTTGACCACACTTTTTTAAATGAGTTAGAATATTTTAAAGGAGTAAATCCAACCTCAGAAAATATTGCAAAATTTATCTATCTGGAAATGAAAAAACGGATTAAAGTTCCATATTGTAAATTGGCAGATGTCGAAGTTTGGGAATCTGATATTACTTCAATGGTTTATTTTGAATAAAATTCAAAATCTGGTATTGAGTTGATGAGAATTGTAGAATCCAAATTTGTTAAGAGTGCTGTTAAGCCAAAGGATTATTATCCAACTTCTTTTGCTGAGATCGCCTTTGCCGGAAAATCTAATGTTGGTAAATCAACTCTAATTAACACGATCTTAAATAGAAAAGGAATTGCTAAAGTCAGTAATAAACCTGGTAAAACGCGATTAATAAATTTCTTTGAGATCAGATTTAAAATCGACAAAAAAGAGCAGGAAGGCTTTTTCAGCTTTGTTGATCTACCTGGCTACGGATATGCCAAAGTAAGTAAAACGCAACGTGATTCCTGGAAGAAAATGATCTTAACCTTTTTTGAAAACAGGCAGCAGTTAAGAGGTGTTGTTTGTCTAGTTGATATCAGGCATAAAGCAGATCCAAAAGATATTCTCATGATAGATATGATACAGTCGATGCAAATTCCATTTGTGGTAGCAGCCACAAAATCAGATAAGATCCCAAAATCAAAAGTGAATTCTATAATAATAAAATTGAAAAATGAGCTTCATTTAGAAGAAAAACAAATTTTTGCTTGTTCATCATTAAAAAAAAGAGGAAT
This sequence comes from Candidatus Tenebribacter davisii, assembly GCA_030765535.1. Taxonomy (GTDB): domain Bacteria; phylum Cloacimonadota; class Cloacimonadia; order Cloacimonadales; family TCS61; genus Tenebribacter; species Tenebribacter davisii. The sequence goes on along the minus strand of JAVCCH010000095.1, from coordinate 4,346 downwards.
TGACAATATCTTAAATTGGATCACAGATCGTGTTATTGATTCCAATCAATAATAAAATTAAAAATTAATAGGTTGTATTATGTTAGAAAAAATAAAAACACCAAAAGATGTTCAGAAGCTCTCGATAGCACAATTGCAGGAATTGGCAAAAGATGTTAGAAAGAGAATTCTTCAGGTAACAGCAAAAACAGGCGGGCATGTAGCTCCAAGTTTGGGAGCTACCGATATTTCTATTGCATTACTAAAGATGTTCGATCCGTTGGAAGACAGGATCGTATGGGATGTTGGCCATCAATCTTATGCATACAAAATACTAACTGAACGTAATGATAAATTTGATACTTTACGGCAATTTAAGGGATTAAGCGGATTCAATAATATATTTGAGAGCAAATATGACGCTTTTGGAGTTGGTCATGCCTGTACTTCTATCTCAGCGGCGCTGGGAATTGCAGTTGCAAAGGATATGAACAATGAAAAAGGCAGAGCAATTGCTGTAATTGGTGACGGAGCACTTGCAGGAGGAATGGCTTTTGAAGCTTTGAATCAAGCTGGACATCTCCAAAAAGATATGATCGTTATTTTAAATGATAATAACTTTTCAATTTCCAAGAGCGTTGGTGCACTTCAATCTTATTTAACTAATATGCTGATCAGCAAACCTTACAATGCTACAAAAAATCTCATTTATGATTTTGTCCAGCGTCTCCCTCACCGAATTCGCAGAAGAGTGATCTTGAGTGCACGTACTTTGGAAGAAAATATGATAAATTCTCTCGCTCCTAATATCATTTTTGAAGATCTTGGTTTTAAATATCTCGGACCTATTGATGGACATGATATACCAAGAATGATAAGGATTTTCCATAAAATAAAATCAAATCTTACCGGACCTATCTTTGTTCATATCGTTACTCAAAAAGGTAAAGGGTACGAATATGCAGAAGATGATGCTGCCAAGTTCCACGGTCTGGGACCTTACGAAATAAAAACTGGTAAGTGTAAGAAGAAAAAGGCAGAATCTTATTCTAAGATTTTTGGAAATACCTTATGTAAACTAGCAGAAAAAAATAAGAACATAGTTGCTATAACTGCTGCCATGACAGATGGTACCGGACTTACTGATTTCGCTCAGAAATTTCCAGATAAATTTTTTGATGTTGGCATTGCCGAACAACATGCCGTAACTTTTGCCGGTGGACTTGCTGTACAGGGTCTTAAACCATTTGTTGCAATTTATTCCACTTTCCTGCAAAGAGCATTAGATCAGGTCATCCATGATATTGCCTTGCAAAAATTACCAGTTGTTTTCTGTTTGGATAGGGCTGGACTTGTTGGAGATGATGGAGCTACACATCACGGTGTTTTTGATCTTTCCTATTTAAACCTAATTCCTGGAATTCTTATTCTAATTCCAATTAATGCGAAAGAGTTATCCTCTATGCTTGAATTTGCAGCAAATTATAATGATGGACCTGTTGTAATTCGCTATCCCCGCGGAAATGCATTAACTCCAGAAAAGGAAATAGATCCAATTGAAATTGGGAAAAGCTCTGTAATTCATAAAGGAAAAGATGTGGCAATAATTGGTGTTGGTAAAGCAATGGAAGATGCAGAACAGATTTTTAATGATTTAAAAAATAAACTACCCGGGGTTGAACCATATTTAATAAATCCGCGTTTTCTAAAACCCCTTGATACAAAATTTTTCAAAGAATTAGAAAAACAGGTTCATACCGTTATTACTATCGAAGATAATGCTCTGATCGGCGGATTCGGCAGTACAATAAAATCATTTTATTCCAATTCAAACATCAATGTTCATTCTTTTGGTATACCTGATAAATTCATTGAACATGGAACAATAGATCAATTAAAAGATATGATCGGAATTTCTACTGATAAAATTACAAAGAAGATCATCTCTATTTTAAAATAGACTTATGGAATATTCTCACGATACGATTTCTGCAATTTCCACCCCTATTGGTGTAGGAGGAATTTCAGTTCTCAGAGTTAGTGGAAATAAAGCAATTGAGGTTGTTTCCAAAATATTTTTTAGTAAGATCGATCTTAAAAAGCAATCTTCTCATAAAGCAATTTTCGGCCGCATTATGGATGGAGAAAAACTTGTAGATGAAGTTATAGTAACCATTTTCAAAGCACCTCACAGTTACACCGGTGAAGATATTGCAGAAATTTCCTGTCATGGAAGCACTTTTATCACAAATCAGATCCTTCAGATGTTGTTAAGAAATACCAGATTAGCAGAACCAGGTGAGTTTACCCAACGTGCATTTTTAAATGATAAGATTGGACTTACGCAAGCTGAAGCAATTGGAGATCTATTATCTGCAAAAACTAAAATTGCACATCTTGCTGCATTAAAACAATATGAGGGAAGTTTGCGTATTCGTATTGAAAAACTATTAACTAAATTAACCGATTATCGTACTCAGCTTGAACTTGAAATTGATTTCCTGGAACAAGATCTGGATGAAATTGATAATAATAAATTAATAGATGAACTCACTGCTCTAAATCAGGAACTTATATACCTGGCAAAAACCGGTGAAGAAGGCCTTATCATTAAAGATGGTTTGAAGGTAAGTTTAGTAGGAGCTCCTAATGTCGGGAAATCCAGTATTTTCAATTCATTTCTGCAAACTGAACGTGCTATAGTAACTCCTATTCCCGGAACTACAAGAGATTATCTGGGAGAGGTGATCTCGCTTAGTGGTTACCTTGTACGAATCTTTGATACTGCAGGCTTAAGGAAAACCTCTGATCAGATAGAAATGATCGGGATCAAACGTTCTTATGAGATTATTGAAAATTCCCATAAAATCATATTTGTGATCGATGGTGATGAAAACAAAGAAGAATACAAGACACTTTCTAATCTTGTTGATCCAAAAAAGATCATTAAAGTTCTTAACAAAGCTGATAAATTTACAAAGAATGAACTGCTAAAATTTGCAAAGAAGGGATATATTATTTGTTCAACTCATCAGAGTTTGGGACTTACTGAATTAAAAAACTCTTTATTACATAATATTGAAATATCTGAAGAAGAATTGCACTCAGGTATTCTTACAAATGCCAGGCAAATAGCAGCTGTAAATAGAGCTACTAAGTCAGTAACTAAAGCTTTGGAATCAATAGACAACAGCATGGGATATGAATTTACAGCTTTTGACCTGAAAGAAGCTAGTAGCGCTTTGGAAGAGATCATCGGAAAAGTTACAACAGATGACATTTTGAATAATATCTTTGCAAATTTTTGCATTGGGAAATAAATTTTAGAAATAAAACATTTAAAAAATCCGCAGGATAATCTTATATCATCTGTCTTCAAGTTTGTGAAAAGGAGGCAAAGATGAATAAGAAAAACGTAATAATACTGATAACGCTTGTTTCAGTTTTAATGCTGTTTGCTCAAAACAATAATCGTCAGAATAGACCTGATGCAAAGCAAATAATGGAAAACTTAACCAGCAGTTTAGAACTTACAAGTGAACAACAAGAAAGTATTAGTACACTTGTAGATGAACAATTTGAGCTGATGAAATCCCAAGGTGAACCGAGAAAATCTCAAAGTAAAGGTGATCATGAAAAATTTAAGAATAGTATGGATGAAATAAACGAACAAATTTCTGAATTACTAAGCGAAGATCAGCAAAAAGAATACAAAACGATGGTAGAAGATACTCATAGCAAACATGAAAAAGGTCAGAAAAGCCGTAATTGACCGTTCTCCGGGGAGCTGCAAAGCTCCCCAACTCCCCTTTAAATAAGAAGAAAATTTAGAAGGAGAAAATTTTGAAAAAAATATTAGCAGTAATAATGTTCGCATATGGTTTTCTTATCAGCGGATGTAATTCATTTAAAGTTGAAAGTATTTTTAAAACACATGAAATTGTAATAGATGGGAATGATGAAGATTGGAGCGATGCCAAATATTATATCAAGAAACATGACATTGTTCTTGGTGTTATGAACGACAATGATTTTCTTTATCTCTGCTTCTATCCAACAACTAGTGAATTAACCAGACAAGTTCTGTCTCAAGGGTTAACTTTGTGGATCAACAATGATGCAAAAAGAAAAAAGAATTATGGAATTCGTTTCCCATTAGGTATGCAGAATTTAATGAATCAGCCAATGCCGGAAGAAAATGGAAATCAATCGAGAAAAAGTGATCCAAAGAATGGAAAAGTGGATCCCAAAATGATGGATCGTATGGTAAAATCCATAAGCAAAGAACTGGAAATTATTAGTCAGGGAAGTGAGCAGAAAGAAGTTATCAAATTTGCAGACCTGAACGGAGTTGAAATAGGTATTGC
>JAVCCH010000172.1 GCA_030765535.1 Candidatus Tenebribacter davisii | reverse complement strand
TTCCGGCATCTATGCGAAGATACATCTGGTTCGTCAAATTGCCATGGCATCCGGTCCTTTTTTGAATGTTATCTTATTTATTCTATTAGGTGATAAATGGGATATCTCAATTTTGAAAAATGTAATGTTGATAGGTATCATAATTTCCCTTGCTTCCACTTTTATATTGTTCTTTTTCCGTGATGATCGCTCTATGGGAACGGAAAGTGAATCACTTATTCTTACGAGCAACGAGAATAATGCAGATCAAACTAAATTGGCAAAACGGATACCAATTCTGCTTGTAACTTCTAATGTACTAATTGGAATGGGAGCTGGAATGACGATTAAATTTTTTCCGGTTTTCTTCCGTTCGATCTATAATTTACAACCAATCTCGGTTCAACTTATCATGGGAACTACTGCCATTTTTACAGGAATTTTCGGTATTCTCGCACAAAGATTATCACTCAAGAAGGGTAGAGCTACAATGATATTTGTCGTACAGTTTTCTGCAACACTCTGTCTAATCGCTATTGGATTTTATCCTGCGGTTCTCCTGTTGATACCGCTCTTCATACTACGGGGTTCACTAATGAATGCTGCTCAACCTCTTAGTCGTTCAATATTAATGGATGTTATTCCTAAAAGAAATCGCGGAAAATGGAACTCTGTAGAAACCATTGCCTGGGGTTTATTTTGGAACGCTTCTGCTGTTGTAGGCGGTTTCTTAATTGGTAGTAATAATTTCCAACGTTGTTTTTTTATTACTGCTGGAATTTATTTGATTGGTACAATCCCAATTTTGATGTTAATTCCACTGGTTAATAAGGAGACAAATTAGAGGCATCTATTTCCTGATCTATTTCTCAGTTGGTACCACAATTCCTTTAATAATAATATTCTGGAAGAAGACAAATACAACAAAGGTAGGAATAGCAGCAATAACAAGAGCAGCAAATCCAACTCCGGCACAACTGCGCTGCATAAGTTGATATATGTGAACCATCATCGTCCACATGTCCTGATCCTGGCAGACAATGAAAGCAAACATGAAATTACGGTAAGCTGCATTAAAAGCTCCGAGAGCAATTACTGCCATGATTGGTTTGGAGAGGCTCATGGCTATTTTCCAGAAGATCCTTACTTCTCCGGCTCCATCAATTGTGGCACTTTCAAAAAGTTCCTGCGGAAGAGAATCGAAAAATCCTTTCAACAAGAAAATGAAATAACCATCGGCAGCAGCAGGTAAGATAAGAGCAAAAAATGTATTGAGCATATTAAATTTCTTCAACAGTAAAAAATTTGGAATTCCCATCACCATAGGCGGGAAAGCCATTGTAAGCATTAGAATCAAGATTATTTTGTAAGAAGCTTTTAACTTGAATCTGCTCATTGCATAAGCTGCCAGCGGATTCACGATAATAGCAGTCATAATTGCCAGTAAACAGTATATAAGTGTGTTCACAATTGCACGACCGTTATAGAGCATCACATCAAGGACCATAATGTAATTTCGTTTGGTAAATTCCCAGAAAATTGAGTTTTGATCCTTTCGGAAAATTTGAAGATCAATAGTCCTTTGATCAAGATCAATACCGGCAAAATCTTTAAATATCAAACCGTATTCACTATTCAAATTTTCTATAGAACCATACCTGTTTTTCAAGAAGTTCTGCCAATTTATAGTTTCAGCTTCTACCTCAATTGTTAAGAATTTCCCACTTACTTCAGTTTTAACAAATTGCAGCCAATCCTCTTTGTATTCTGGATCTTCCGGAATTATTTTTATCGGATAAACATTCAATTCAATTTCATGTTCAGTTCCATACTGCCGGTTAAATTCAAATAAATTCAGATCATCATGTTTACCTGGAAATAACTTTTTTGTATAATCTAAAAACTCTTTCTGACATGTCATCAATAATCCTTTTGATGAATTATTAGAATGATTTCGCACAAACTCCAACCAGTCAGCTTTCATTTTTAAATTGTATTCAGGTATTTTTTCTGTTAATCCGATCTGAGTAAAATCAGTAAATCCTTTTTGATGATTTCTATTCAGAATTTCAATTGAACTGTATTTATCTTTCAGCCAGTTTCTATAATCGATCTCAACACTCTTTACATAAAGAAATTCGGCCGATACCACATTCTCAATGAAGAAAGCCCAATCAACAAGAATTGCACCTGAAGTTGGAATTTTCTGCAGTAATTTTACATCTGAAAAATTAGAATAATTTGTTTTATAAGTGGAATTCAGCAGAGAAATATCATCATATTTATCTCTTAAAAAATTGCGATATGACTTTTCTGCTTTGCCATCAACTCTAATGTGCTGAATATTAAGGATATTTTTGACATAATTGATCCAGTGTTTTTTCATTTTGTCATTTGGCATACTTTGCGATAAGATCACATTATGCCATGAAGAATAGTCAGTATCCAGGGCTTTGTTCATTTCATCTAATTTCCCCCGATATACAGGATTTAATTCATTGGCAATAAAGTGTCCGTCAAGACTGGCATATACTCTATCTTCTGTCGGGAGGGAGGAACGTAATTCATTGTATCTTATTAAGAAACCGGAATTATTTTCAGTGAAATTGCGATTTAATATTTCTCTTTCTTCCAGCCGAACTTCATCCCAGGTTAAGACAGATGTTCCATATTTCTCATTAAATTCCCCCAAATCATTGCCGTTTTCTTTTTTCATCAGGTTACGAAATATTCTTTCATTTCGAGGATAGACACCACGACCAAATTGTTCGGAAATGTAATAATCAAAAGCGGTATGTTCCTGCTTGTTTTCCGATAGAAATTCCTGCCAGTCTTCAAACATGTTATTAGATACTTTTTGAGGATATTCCAGAAATTCAAAACCCTGATAGCGGTTTTTATATTGTTGAATAAGGACATTTGATTCTTCATTCATTCTAGCTTCGATATACTTGCGATAAAGCATTTCATCATCGAAAAAATACTGGGGAACAACACTGAATTTCTTGGCATCTACATTGCTTTTGAAGGAAGAGGAGACCATGATCATAAAAGGATAGATCATCGTTAGTGTACCGATAAGCAGTATGAGATGTATTGATATATTCAATGTCATCAGCTTAACTGATCTTTTTCCAACTTTACCAATTATCGACATTAATCCTCTTTTCTAGCAACTAACAAAAACGAGCAAATACTAACAAAAAATGAACCGCAAGGAACGGAAAGACGCTAAGAAAATAAAGAAGGAAAAGCAATTCCACTTTGCGTCTTAGCGAGCTTAGCGGTAAAATATTTTCTTTTATCTTTTCCTCATTTATAATTCCTAATTCGTAATTCATTTCGTTCCTGTTGTTTTAAATTCCATTTTAGATAACTTTCTAAGTTGGATCACAGTAAAGCCCATCAACAATATCCCCAACATCCAGGCCATTGTAGTGGCAATTCCGAACTTAAGGTATAAATATGCTTTCTCAAAGATCAACAAGTCGGCAACTTTTGTAGCTTCGTTAGGTCCACCAAACGTCATTACCAAGATAAATCCGCTCTGTTGAGCAGATGCAATAAATGCTGCAATAAATTGAATTGTGATAAGAGCTTTCAAGTTTGGCACTACAATATGTTTGATCTTCTGGAAGAAACTTGCACCATCAATATCAGCAGCTTCATAGTTTTCATTGGGAATACCTTTAAGTGCTGCCAGATAGATGAGACAACCCGGTCCTACTCCTGCCCAGATCGTCGGTAAGATAACACATAACATTGCCAGACCTTCATCCCGGATCCAGCGGCTTTTATCCAAACCGAACCAAAGTAATACTTGATTCAACCCACCTGCATCAGATGGATCATAGAGCAGTTTCCATAAATAAATTACGATCACACCACTGATGACAGCAGGTAGATAATATATCACGCGATAAACAAGTTTCCCATGTGATACCTCCTGCAGAAGGATCGCTAAAATTATAGGCGGTACAAAACCAAGACTCAAAGAAAGTGCCATGTAATAAAGAGTTTTACCAAGAGCAGACCACCAGACAGGATCAAAGAGAACATCTGCAAAATTCTGTATTCCATTAAAATGAGATGCTCCAACAATATTGTAATCTTGAAAAGCCATGATTGAGCCCATAAACATTGGAACATATTTCCACATGATTATAGAAGCAAGAGCAGGAACTAGCATCAAGTATGCGAAATAATATTTTCTCTTCTGCTGGATCTTTTGCTGATATTTCACATCAGGCGTGAAGATCTTCCAAACTTTATAAAGAGCGAACAGGAAAATACTAAATACAAAGAAAGCTACAATTGATGCAATTCTGTTTCTATAAGTTCTCTCTTTAAGACTGATCTTCCCAATCATTTTTTCATTTGTTCTTTTAACTGCCTTATCGAGGATATTTTTTATATTTTCTCGTTTTTCCGTGTTTGTTTTTCCTAATTCTCCCGATTCTTCCAGCGAGATGCAGTCATCAATTGGATAGGTCATGTATTCATAGATCTTTTGGCAGTTATTGCCGTAAGGCTCTGGTTTACCATTTTCTACAGCTTCCTTAAAGGTATTCAACCAGCAGGGAGGTGTATATTTCAGATATTCTTCATAACCGTATTTTTTTAGATACAAGGGATTCTGCATCTTACCAAATCCAGCATCAATCATCACCTTCAAACGTATCTTCCGTGCTTCTTCACTATCATAGAACTTGATATAATCCCAGGCAGCTTCTTTCACTTTCTGCGGATCACGGTCACCAATTCCACCATTATTAGATTCTCCAGCCCCGGAAAAAATACCCATCATACGACAATTTATTTCTGAACCTCTCAATCCAGTTGGTCCTTTGGGAGGTGGTGCCACACCATAAAGATTAGGATCAAGTTCACCGCCGAGAGTTTTCTCGTTCATGTAGGTCATCATCATCCCGATCTTGCCTTCACTGAAAAGTCGACCGTAATCACCTTCTCTAATTACAAATCCGCGCTGATCTTCTCCTTCCGGATCCAACCATTTAGTGGTGATAAGTTTAAGATACATCTCCATTGCATCTACACCAGCATCACTATTGAAACTGGCATACCAGTTCCCGTTTTCTTGGTTTTGCAGAACTGCATCACCACCGGCACTCCAGAGATATGTTATCCAATCGTAAGCAGCTTGAGGACCTGATGCCAGATAAAGACCATAAATTCCTTCAGACGGAATAGTCATTCTTTTGGCATAATCATAAAGTTCATCCCAATCATCAGGTGGGTTATCGGGATCAATACCAACCCGATAAAACAGGTCTTTACGATAGATCATCACACGAACCAGAGTTTCATACGGAAGCATCCAGATCTTCTTATTTTCATCTCCGCTTTTCTGACGATTAATAACCGGCCAGACAGGATCGGCAACTCTATTTTCCAGGATATTTTCTTCATCCTGTTCAATAAATTCATCGAGTGGATATAAGAAGTTGTTTTGGATATAGGTATCGGATTGACGGAAATTAATATATAAGATATCAGGTGAAACACCACCGGCAATAGCCATTAACGGTTTGGAATCGAGATCCATCCCTTCAATAGTGATACCTGAGAAAGAGCGTAATTCAATATTGGGATGTTTCTCTTTGAAAGCTTTGATAACTGCCATATCGGCTTTGGCAAAAGCATCTGTACGTTTAGGATCAGGTAGTTCAAAAACTTTTAAAATAACCTTATCTTCAGCAAATAGATTAAAGGCAATGAACAATAGAATTATGATAAAAAATATTCTGTTCGAGTTTTTTATGATCATCTATTTCCTTAATCTACTTTCTTTTTGGATCTACTACCCAAGTTCTACCTTCGCTGGAAATGTAATATTCTTTATCTTCAAATTTTATAACTGCTTCAAAATAATTTGGTGTTAGATAAACTTTTATTATAAATTCTGTTGGAATAGTTACATCTAATTGTGAAAAATCATTTGTAAATTTTCCATTCTGCATTTGATAGGTTCGTTCTTTGTAATAAATCTGACGTAAGATCCATTTGATTTTTTCAGCTTTATTTAATTTAAATGTATCCTCTTTTGTTCCAGCCTGATTTTCACTGAATTGAACAAAACCCCACATTTCAGGATAGTGCATATTGATAAGCCCTTGTGGACTCCAAACCCAGTTATGTTCCGGTTTTCTAAGTTTGGAATACCTATTTTCAATAATCTTTGTTTCCCATTCCACTCTTGAAAAATTTACTCTCCACTGATCTCCCTGCTGGGGAGGACACTCTGTAGCACATTCTTCCAAAACCTTCCAGGGATAAGCAATTTCCACACTCCAACTAGTGTCTTCATCGGTAGGATCATTTAATGTTCCGTTTATTCTTACGGTTGATTTTAGTTTTTGTATATCCCAGGAATCAAGTACCTTGCAGCCTGTATCACGATAAGGTTGAGATAAAAACAAGTCCCATACTGTGTTAAAAGCATTAATTTCGAATTCATAATAGTTGTGGGTATCTCCATCAGGATCAATGAATATTTCAAAATCATTATCATAAAATATTACCGAATCTTTCTCTTTAAGATTTGCCCAGATATGTGGCTCTCCCATTTCACAGAAGAAATAAAAAAAATTATCATCCCAGAGCATTTTTACTTTTGTTCTCAATTCTGGTTTCGGCTGCAAATTTCCTTCGATATCCACAAAATCTTCAGTCCAGACGGCTTTGCTCCAAATCTTTTCATTCATCCTGCCATCAATGACTATTGGGGAATCAGTTTTGTAACAGATGTAGCTTTTAGGATTGAATTCAATTTGAGGTTCGGGGAGATAATCTACAAAAGGTTCTAAAGCAACGAGCATCAATGGCATTAATAAAATAATAAACAGTATTTTTTTTTTCATTTTAATTCCTGTTTTTATGGATTATCATTCGTAACATTTTTCAATCAATTCTTGTATAGTAGAAATTGCCAATCCAATAACGGTATCGGTAGCACCATAATATAATTTCACGCTACTTTCTAGTATGGCAAAACCATTATCATCAAATTCATCAACAATGATTCCGGTAGGAAAAACAACATTTGGTACCTGTCCTACAGTTTCATAAAGTTCACGAGGTTCAAGAATATTGAATCTTCCGCGTGCAATGAGTTTGAAAGGATCTTTTAGATTGAGCAGCATCACACCAGCTTGATATATAGGCTGATAATGCAGAGCAATGCCGTGATAAATACAGAGCCAGCCTTTGGCTGTTTTAACGGGTGGTGGTCCTGCTCCAATAAGTTCATCCCAATAATGATTTCTCCCGGAAATGATTTTTTTAAACGGTTTCCAATTAAGCAGATCATTTGATTCAGAAAGCCATATCTCGCTTCCGGTAAGCGGTCCATCTACAAGTTGATTTTTATTGGGTCTATCTAATCGCAAATATTTTCCATTCACTTTTTCCGGGAAAAGCACTCCATTTCTGTTATCTTCTTCTGACACAATTCCCAAGAATTCAAATTTTTTAAAATCATCTGTTTTACCAAGACCAAGGAAACAGCCTGATTTAATATCCATTGCAAACATTATATAATACTCATTCCCAATTTTAGTAATTCGTGGGTCGTATAAATGGTAAATTTTTTCATTAACTTTTTCCAATCCTTCCCATTTAATATATTCATCAGCAATTTCAAAGTCGATTCCATCATCACTTTCTGCCATGATAAAATACGTCTCACGAGCACGGTTTTGAACACGAAGCATTAAAAGAATTTTATCATTAAATTTAATTGCTCCAGGATTAAAAACCGAAGTTGCATCTATAATGTCAGGTGAAATGTTGGGAATATTTTTGGGTTCTATGATCGGATTATTCGAATATCTCCTCAAATTTGCTCCTTTAACATTTTTAATTAATTAAAATCGAAAATTTTGAAATTTAAAGTCAAGTGAAAATGCATTTGCAGATAATCTAAATCAAAATTGTTGACCAACACAACCTGCTAACTTGTTTTGATTTTGAGTAATTAAAGATGTAATCCCATCGCCCCAATGGGAAAAGAATCATCAATGATGGTTGTACAAAAGGATAAAATATGAATATCATTCCTAAACCGGTTAAAATAATTGAAAAATCAGGTTTTTACAAGCTTCATGAAACAATCTCTGTAAAAAGAAATGAGGAAACTGAAAATATTATAGAAGTGTTCGGAAAAGAATTGAATATAATAACTGATTTGAAGTTAGAAACTACTGAAAAAGATTTTGATCTGCAATTAGTTTTTGATGAAGATATACCGCAATTAGAAGGTTACCAGATTCTTGTTAATAATAATGGAATAAGAATTTCCTCTGGCAAGAAAGCAGGACTTTTCTATGGTTTGATCACGTTTCTACAATTGATAGTTAATAACGAAGTCCCATTTTGTGAAATTGAGGATAAGCCACGTTTTCAGTGGCGTGGAATGCATCTTGATGTTAGCCGGCATTTTTTTTCGATAAAATTTATTAAACACTTCATTGATCTTCTGGCTTTGCATAAACTCAATGTTTTTCACTGGCATCTTACCGATGATAACGGCTGGAGAATCGAAATAAAAAAATATCCTCAACTCACAGAAGTTTGTGGCTGGCGAAGGAATCTTGAACATATTCCTTGGAACGAAAGAAATAATTCCAATGAAAAAGGAAATGGAATTTACGGTGGTTTTTATACTCAAGAAGAGATTAAAGATATTGTAAAATATGCAGCCGAAAGATATATCACGGTTGTTCCCGAGATTGAAATGCCCGGGCATACGAGTGAAGTATTTGCAGCTTATCCACAGTTTTCCTGTCGAGAGAAAAAACTGGAAGTTACTGCAGGTGGGTATTGGCCAAATCTTGATATTTTCTGTGCAGGAAATGATAAAACCTTCACATTTTTAGAAAATATTCTATCTGAAATTATTCAACTTTTCCCATCACCATACATTCATATCGGTGGAGATGAGGCTGAAAAAACAAGATGGAAGGAATGTCCTAAATGTCAAAAAAGAATTGCTGATGAACATTTGAAAGATGAAAATGAATTACAGAGTTATTTCATCAAAAGAATTTCCAAGTTTTTATTTGAAAAAGGTAAAATTCCTATAGGATGGGATGAGATCATACAAGGTGGTTTGGCAAAAGATGTTGTCGTGATGTGTTGGCGTGGTGATGGAAAAGATGCATTAGAGAATGCAATCTCAACAGGAAACAAGGCAATATTGTGCCCGAATCCTATCCTGTATTTTGATTGGAAACAAGTAGAAGATTCTCAAGGTACTTTTGGAGTAACTACTTTGAAGCAGGTTTATGAATATGATCCAGTGCACATAGGAATTTCCAAAGAAAATGAACATTTAATTCTTGGTGCTCAGGCTAATGTATGGACGGAATGGATGACAACAAATAAAGATGTGGAATTTATGACTTTCCCACGTATATGTGCTTTGGCAGAAGTTGCGTGGTGCAAGAAGGACAATAAAAATTGGCTAAATTTTCTTTCGCGTTTAACAAAATTCAAATCAATTCTTGATAAGTATAATGTGAATTATTATAGTTAATAATGTGCCATTACGAAGAATCATTTTAATGTGATTATTCTATTATTTGCTTGTAACCTTTTCACAGAAACGATGATTATTCTCATTGGTAAAACTGAGTCAGCTAAGGAGCGTTTATTGTTGAAATGAAAAGAAAGCTGCTGTTGGGCATTAAAACCATGGTACCCCTAAACCTCCTCAGTTCGAACTCAATTGATAAAGAAATTCAGCAAATATACCTTTTAATGAAGGCTTTAGAAAGGGATAGCTCAAACATCCTTTAATATCAACATTTAATAACCTCTTCATTATGTAATATAAATGATATCTAACATGTTCTAATAATTACGTTTAAAATAATTTCTTTACATTCTTTGTTTGTTTATAGTAAGTGACAATAAGATAGTTATGACAATATGAAAGGACTAATATGAACAGTAAAAAGAGCAATTTGAACGTAGAAGATGACACCTTAACTGCGCAGGAATTAGAAACCATCGAGTGCAAGAAAATAGTGGAAGCATTGAAAAAGAGCCAAGAGGCATATCACAACCTTTTTAACAATTCTGAAGTTGGTATGTTCAGGACAAGATTTGATGGCTCTGAGGCATTGAATGCGAATGAAAAGTACCTGAAAGTCTTCGGTTGGAAACGTGAAGAGGTTATTGGTAAGCCTACTCGATTGCACTGGGTAGATCCTAATCAACGTATAGA
>JAVCCH010000142.1 GCA_030765535.1 Candidatus Tenebribacter davisii | reverse complement strand
TATAAAGAGTGTCTCAGAAAGACGGAGTGTTAATATGAGGATTAATTATGAAGTATTGTCATACTGCTAAAGTATTAGCGTCTCTCTGAGGAAATCTTACAAAGGCATTCGACGAAGAGTCTAAACACTCCAGATTCTTCGAGGGAAAAGCATAAAGAGTGTCTCAGAAAGACGGAGTGTTAATATGATGTTTAATTTATCGTCATCCTGACGAGTCTTTCACGTTGCTCTCCATAGGAAGGATAGACTTATAAAATATTGTCATCCAGAGTTTTCCGGCAACAGCCGGAAAGTATCGAAGGATAGCGAATAAAAAAATTATATAATTTAGAGGTATTACATGAAATTAACAGTAATCGGTACAGGTTATGTTGGGTTGGTTAGCGGAACCTGCTTTGCAGAAATGGGTAATAATGTTATCTGTGTGGATAATGACAAAACAAAGATATCTGATTTAAACAACGGTAAAATTCCAATCTGGGAACCTGGACTTGAAGAGATGGTCCGGCGTAACTCAGAAGAAGGAAGATTAAGCTTTACTACTGATATCAAGGATGCTGTAGAAAATAGCGATATCTGTTTTATCGCAGTTGGAACTCCGCCTGATGAGGATGGTTCAGCAGATCTAAAGTATGTGAAGGCTGTGGCGCAGGATATTGCAAAGTTTATGAATGGCTACAAGGTCATTATCGATAAATCCACAGTACCTATTGGAACTGCTGATAAGGTAAAGGCAGCTGTTCAGAAAGTTCTGGATGAACGTGGTGTGGATTATAAATTTGATGTTGTTTCCAATCCGGAATTCTTGAAAGAGGGTGATGCGATCAATGACTCCATGAGACCGGATAGAGTTGTTGTAGGTACTGATTCTATAAAATGTGCGGAATTAATGCGTGAGCTGTATACACCTTTTGCCCGTAGTCATGAAAAACTCATAATCATGTCTGTCCGTTCTGCAGAAATGACCAAATACACCGCTAATGCCATGCTGGCGACAAAGATATCATTCATGAATGATATCGCTAATCTTTGTGAGTTAACAGGAGCTGATATCAATGAAGTACGTCATGGTATAGGTTCGGATTCACGGATCGGTTATAAATTCATTTATCCTGGAGTGGGTTATGGAGGCAGCTGTTTCCCTAAAGATGTGAAGGCACTTATCAAGATCGCTGAAAAAACCGGCAGCAAAACACGCGTATTGCAGGCTGTAGAAGATGTTAATAATGATCAGAAGCATATACTTGTGAAAAAAGTGAAGAAGCATTTTGGTGCAGAACTTTCCAGACTTACATTTGCTATCTGGGGTCTGGCGTTTAAGCCAAAAACAGATGATATGAGAGAAGCTCCAGCCATTACCATTATTAATGGTCTTATCAAGGCCGGTGCAATAGTGCAGGCTTATGATCCAGTTGCTATGGATGAAGCAAATCGTATTTTCGGTGAAAATTCCAATATTAAATATACACATGGCAATTACGATGCACTAAAGGGTGCAGATGCCCTGCTCTTGATCACGGAATGGAATCAATTCCGTTATCCTGATTTTGATAAGATGAAGAATCTTCTTAAAACGCCGGTAATTTTTGACGGCCGTAACCAGTATACTCCCAAAGAAGTAAGAGAAAAAGGTTTTACCTATTACGGAATAGGACGCCAGTAGACGGCGGAAAGGATAAGAGATAAGGGATAAAGTTTAAAAAGAAAAATGGTTGCGATAAAGAACAGATAAGATCTATCTGAAAGATTTCTTAAATTTGCTTCTGGCTATAATCAAGTTTCTAAAGAGGATTCCTCGTTCAATCGAAAATGATGTAATAAAGCATCAATTAGCTAAAAGCAGTAGTTCTATTGGAGTTAACTATGAAGAATCACAAGCAGCATCTTCAAAAGCTGACTTCTATAATAAAATTAAGATCTCTTTAAAAGAATCTAGATAAACAAAATATTGGTTAAGAATAATTAAACATCTTAAACTTGGTGATCAGCAAGAATTGCCTAGATTGCTAGATGAATCTACAGAGCTGGTGAAAATATTAGGTTCAATTTCTTCCAAACAAGCAAAATAGATTGATCAACTCACACCTCACACCATATACCTACTACTTATTATTTAATTAATCCCAGTACCAGTCTGAATAGTCATCCGGATCCCAGTCATATTTGTAGTTTGAATCATATTCGAATCTTTCAGCACAAAAATATCTGTAAAATCCTTCTTCACGATTCAAGCGGTCACGCAAGTCGGCAGAACGATCATAACTCTGTTTGAGGTTGAATCCGTAAAAGGTTGCATAAACTTTATCTGTAACACTGTCAACCAGGTCATAAGAACCGGGATCGGTATAACTGTAACGGTGCAGGTAATTATGATAAACGTAATAAGGATAACCATTGAAGAAGTAGAAGCCGTTATCGAAAACGAAATAATAACGGATCCAGATACCGCGATAGATGAAGCGTGGTGGAATTTTATGGTGGTATTTGATCGGTTTGTCGTAAAACACATCTTGGGTGAAATTCTTTTTTGTATATGGTTTATGTTTGGTCTTATTCACTTTCAGTAATTTGATCTTATTGATCTGGGTATCTGAGTTCTGAGTCTGTTTGTACGGGCTAAAAGTAGAGATATTACGCGGTTTTCTTTTTGATTTTTTTGTTTTCGTTATTTTTGTCTGGATTATTTCCTTCTCTTCTTTCTTCTGAACTTCTTGCTTCTCTGGCTGTTCGATCTTTTTCTCTTTCTCTTTAATTTTCTCTTCTTCGGTAACAGGTTCCTTTTCCTTTTTGGTTTTAATTAGCTGAGCATAGGAATTTACCGAAAAAATAATACTAATGAGCAGGATGAGCAAAAAAGTTTTTTTCATTTTAGTCTCCTTTAGAATGAAATCTCAGGTTAAATAAAAAACAATACTTTTGAGGAACATATTTTCATCACTTCAATTAATTCAATTCAGCTAAAAGAAGGCTATAAAATATGTCAATATTCTTTTTAAGCAGGTAACCTGCAGAGTGAATTTCATGAAGCAGCAAGATAATATTAATTTTAAAAGGATGGATAGATAATGAAGATACTAGTAACAGGTGTCGCTGGTTTTATTGGGTCTCATCTATGTGAAGCACTAATAAAAGAACACGAAGTCATCGGAATTGATAATTTCTGTGATTTCTATGATATAAAAATTAAAAGGAATAACATAAAAGGTTTAGCTAAATTTGATAATTTTCAAATTATAAAAGCAGATATCCGCAGTAAGGGAGATCTGGATGAGATTTTCAATCATCACAAATTTGACATGGTCATTCATCTGGCTGCCATGGCTGGTGTACGTCCCTCCATTGCCGACCCTGTTCTCTATACAGAAGTGAATATAAATGGCACGGTAAATCTGCTTCAGCAGTGCAAGAGGCATGGTATAAAGAAATTTATTTTTGCTTCATCTTCTTCGGTGTATGGGAACAATAAAAAGGTTCCTTTTGCTGAAATTGATCCTGTAGATCTGCCCATCTCACCCTACGCAGCTACGAAAAAAGCTGGAGAGCTTATCTGTCATACTTATCATCACCTGGAGAAGATCTCAATGATATGT
Organism: Candidatus Tenebribacter davisii; assembly: GCA_030765535.1. Lineage (GTDB taxonomy): Bacteria > Cloacimonadota > Cloacimonadia > Cloacimonadales > TCS61 > Tenebribacter > Tenebribacter davisii. The sequence goes on along the minus strand of JAVCCH010000142.1, from coordinate 12,043 downwards.
CTCAGGTTCTTTACCGTATATGGTCCGAGACAGCGTCCCGATCTGGCAATTCACAAATTTGCCCGTAAGATAATCGCTGATGAAGAAATACCTGTTTTTGGAGATGGTTCTACAAAAAGAGATTATACCTATATTGATGATATAATAGATGGAATTTTAAGATCAATAGAATTTGTTAATAATAATTATTGTTATGAAATTATTAATTTAGGTGAATCTCAGACAATATCACTAAGCAAGATGATACAGACTATTGAGAATGCCTTGGGAAAAACAGCCAGGAAAGACTCTCGTCCTTTGCAGCCTGGTGATGTAGATCAAACTTTTGCCGATATTTCTAAAGCAAAAAAAATGTTGGGATATGATCCCAATACCAATTTTAAAGTAGGTATTGATAAATTCATTGCTTGGTTAAGTGATAATTAATATAACAATCTGTTGAATAGATAAAAAATCCGGTGAAATTAATTCACCGGATTTTTTTGTTATGTGGTTTTTACTAAATAATTTGACACAGTTATTTAAAACAACAAATTCACTTTCCTGTGAGGAGGGATATAAAGTCCATGGTGATCACATTTAAAAATTGTTGTCCCAAGTGTCATGAACCGGATCGTAAGCGCCTGAAAAGATCTTTATGGATGCGTATCCTCATTTTTACAAGACTTTATCAATGCAAAAATTGCAAGACAATATATCTGGTATTTCATATAAAAAGATCGTTCAAATGAAGATTAATTTCAGGTAAGAAAAAAAAGTTTGACTAATCCTTGCAATTTTTTCAACTTAACGACGTGAACTTTTAAAAGATAAAACAATAAAGAATGATCAAATCAAAATGGGTAACCGAGTATATTATTATTAAAAGCACAAGGAGGAATTATGAGTTTTCGAACACCAAGTATCAACAATGTTTCTATATCAGGAAATATTGTTCGTGATGCAGAGATTAATCATGTAGGAGAAGCTAAAACACCTGTTACAACAATTACAATTGCACATAACCAGCGTTACAAAGCGCAAAATGGCAAGTGGCAGGAATCAGTTTCTTTTGTTGATGTGGAAGTTTGGGGAGTTTTAGCTGAAAGAGGAGATTATTACAAAAAAGGTGTTCCTGTAATAGTGGAAGGAATCCTTAAGGGTAATCAATGGAAAGACAAGGAAGGAAAAGGACATTCGAAGGTTGTTGTAAGAGCTGCAAAGATCCATGTTCTGGTATACCCGGAAAAGGAAGTAAAAGAAGAAAAAAAATAAGCTAAATCAGATTATCTGTAAAAATATATTATCAATACCTTTTAGTAATGAGTAATACTAATGCTGTTTCTGTACTTACTATTAAAGTAGATAGATCAGCCTGATTTTGATAATTCCATAGAATAATACAAAAAAGCCATCCGGCAGTTACCGGATGGCTTTTTTGTATAATGACCCATTTATGATTTTACTGAAGTGTTTTGATCTTATCTGCGAATGAAAATTGGATATTGCAAACTTCAGGTTAGACCGATTCCTAAAGCCCTTTTTTCATTTCTTCCTGCAGAAGAATTATCCTATCCATTAGATCCTGGGCTACATTCCTGAGCTCATTTATTTCATGTACTATTTTAATTCTTCGCTTCACAGAATTATTCTCTTTCTTATATTGCGCTGACAATTCTGCAAATTGTTTTCCTTTAGGGAGTACTTTTGCATTCTTTACTATACTAGGACATTTGAATTTGGTAGATTTAGTTTCTTGTTCCTCATTTTTTTTCTCATCAGTAAGCAGCCATCCAATGTCTACACGAAATTTCCTAGATATGCGCAATAGAACCAAGAAGGAAGGTGTGATAGAACTGTTCTCATATTTTCCGATAGTGGCTTGCTTTAGATCTAAGATATCTGCTAATTGTACCTGTGTAAGATTATTTCTTTTCCTTATTAATTTAATTCTTTCTCCCATTGACATAGCATCCTCCTCTTAATAAATATAATTATAAGACTAAAACACTTGACAGGTGTAATCTTAATAATTATATTACACCTATAGTCGAGTTGGCATAAATATGTCAATATAAATCTCTTGATGGGGTGGGAAATGGACAAAGAAAAATTTTCAAGGATTAATAAAATAAGAACAGGGGGTTACATGACTTATGAAATAGAAACTAAGATACGTGAACTTGTTCACCAGGCTGCCACTTGGCAGAACAATCTGGTCCACACTCTGGTCGAACTAAAGGTAGTGTATGGTGCAATAGGTGCTAAAAGGTATATAGCAGAAGAGCTGGCAAAATATGGCATTGGATCCTTGCCTAAAGGGACCTATCTAATGCGGCTTGTAACAGTTGCTGAGAAGTTAGCGAAGCTACAAATCCCTAGGGACATTACTGACAGATTGCCATTCCCTTCTTGGATGGTCTTGATTAAATACGTAACTAATGAGAATGCACAAGAAATGGTGGACTATCTTCATCATCAGGATGGACAACTTAAAATATTAGAAGCTAAATTAAAGCAGGGCTATAAGTTAAGGTATAATCTTTTCACCGCTGAACATGAGTTTACAAAAAAGAGTGAGATAAATGAAGATTCTGAAAGTTGACATTATTAGAGCAGCTAGAAACAGTCGATCTTTATTTCAATTCCAGGACACAGGATCTACGCATTTTGCCAAATGTGGATACGATGATTGGAATACTGCAGATATGCTTAAGAAACCGGCTGTCATCCTGGAACTCAATGGAAAATTCTATTTTCTTGGATATGATGGGATTGCCGGAGAAGGCTATTCCGAATACAAAGCGGGGATTTTTATCCTCAAATATTATGACAACGGTAATCTATCTATTTATCCATCTGCAAACGGGATATTAGGCTTATCCATTTTAAATTTTACTCTTACCAGCATGAGATTGAAATTCAATTCAAGTATTTCCATTCCTGTTCAAAATCTGCCACCAAGCTATTTTGTAGAAAACGATAATCCATATACTACGCTCGAGATGCTTCTTCCCACTACTAAATTTGCCAATCTTACAAAAATTCCTCGCGGAACCATCAGACGCTGGAAGGTAAATGGTGTACTTCTCCCCGTAACAATCACACCTACAGGTCGTGCATACTACTCAATTAAGCAGATTCCACTCGCAAATGCTATTGCCCGTAAACGCTGTGATTCAGCAGCAATTTATCAAATTTTCATAAATAAGCTGGAAGATCTCACACCAGGTGACGTTGTATATATCAGCTGGTTCAAGCATTTAATCCGGAAGTATGCCAATTCCAGCTGCAGCTACAGTAGTTTAAGAGATCTACTCCGGGAATTACTATCAAATCATAAACTGGAACGCCTTAAAAGGGGCTACTATTGTAAATCGATAGCTAAATAAATAGGAGAGAAAAATTATGGATACAATGTATCATGTTATGTCATTACCAAATCATATTTTAATGAAAATTTTTATCTATGGTGGGCTAGACTGGAAGAGCTATTATATTTGGTGTCTAGGATGTCACTTTGGATATTGTGATCAAGACAGTTACAATGCTGTTGTATTTGAGGAAATGAAGAATGAGCAGATTGCTAAAATGATAAATCTCAACCGGCAGCGCTTGTTGAATAAAAGTAAACCCAATATAACCAAAAAAATAAGATTGATGTTTAATAATACTGAGATTGTAGGTAATATTCTTGAAACTTTACCACAAGTTTTTACAATTAAAGATCCTGGAAAATGGAAAATGCCTCCAGCATTGGATTATTTTTTAAAGAATCATAGGATGAGGATTTTCGTCGAATCAGGCTTGCTGATTAATTTAACATTTTTTAATATCAATAGATATTGGCTACAATTTAATCCGGTAGGCATCAGACGAGATTATTTTGATGCTTATCGCTACTTGATTTGGGATACGAAATCAATGTCAATCCCTGAATTACGTTACTTTTTCCTTCGAAATGCAGCCAATCAATTCTATTCAACTCATAACAAAGTACTAAGTAAAGGTGTGGATGCTTTTCTTGGTTGCTGGGGACTTCAGAATCGTGATACACAGCTTAAAAGTATCAACAAAATTGCCTTACAAGTTTCAAAGAAAATTAATAATACATCTGAAGGAGTACCTAAAGAATATTTTTCGCTGATACAGTTATGCACAACCGAAATGTCTCATAATCATAATAGGCAACTCAAAATCAAATCAAAATCCACACAATTCCCTGGAAATCTTGTGCCTGAAAAATTTTCTGATTCTAATCCTAGTGCACGGCATATTCGAGATATGAACAGGGAATATCGTTTTAAGCAGTTACTTGATTTCAATATGAATAGGAGGGGAGAATGAATAATCAGCCTGTACCATATGCAAATTTCGTGAAGGGTTTAGTCCTTACAGGATTGGATGATGCTGGAATAAATCAACATTTAATAAGATATGAGCTTCCAAGAAGCGAGCAGGAGATCAGAGAGATTAGGAATGGGCTCAATGAAAAAGTAGATTGTAAAACAATGATAGATGAGAACCAAATACGATTTGAGAATGGTGAAAAACCTTTGATAAATGAAAAGGTAAAAGAGATGTTTGATTTTCAGGATGATTTCGTTGCTTTAATAAATGATTTTTCCTGTGTGACCCCTATCATGAAAAGAGGGAAGCTAGCAGGTGTAGATTGCGCGGTTATTTTAATTGATGATAAGTTAAGGTATCTTGCAGATAATTTTGCATTTACCTATTTGGATTTTGAAATTCTAGAGCAACCCCTGCTTGATTTGCAGATAAATCTCTTCTCGGAAGAGGTTTTTAAGCGTTACTGTTACTGGTTCTGGAATGTTGGTTTATATGATCAGTCTTTATTGGTTAAATATCTTTTAAAATATAAACAAACTGGGCAATATTTCAAATATATAAATCCTGTAAGAGATGGAATTAACGAAATAATTAGCTCCATAACTGAACCAGGGGAAAATGAGATAATACGTAATCTGAAAATAGGTAAGTCTAAATATCAAACCAATATCTCTAGAGCCTTGGATCATGGACAGACACCGGATAAATCAGATGTTAATTATTTAAGAACAGCAACTACTAATATTAACAGACTAGAGCAATTTAAAACTTCAATTGATTCAGATACTGACCTAGATGTGAAGTATGATAGGCATATGCGTGAGGATGACTCTCTAAGAATGTATACTCATGATATATGTCTGGTCCCACATGAAAAATTGATAGAGATTTTAATTTATATAGGTAATAAAATTGAAGATGTGCAGTTAATATTGAGAAAGAATTATAAGTTTAATCCCATTCCAAAATGTTTTCTGGAAAATATTTATCACATATGCACTTCATTTCCAGGAGGCATGGAAATGGTTAAAAAAAATCAGAAGAAATTACCCTTAAAAGAAACTTTAGTTGGGTCACCAGCTGTGAGGAAATCGTTCCGCCATCCTGAAATGCTGGATCAGGCATTATTATGGCCCCGAGCTATAACAAGGAGAAGTGTTTTTACTATAAATAAGATTATCAAGAATCCTCAGAAGAGAAACCTACTTGAGCTTTCTCTGATTGTTGAAATGGACTTTGATAGACTATATAAGGCATGGATAGATAAATTCAAAGAAAAATTAACCATAAAAGAATATGACTTATATAAGTATTATTGCTGGAACCTTCCCCGTACTGATTTTAGACAAGGCTTGTATCAATACTTGCAACAGAATCCTGATAATTGGCTCTATCGTGGCTATTTTGATTTTTTCGATCGAGAACCTATTGATGTCATTCTTTATTTTGGATTGTTTAGCAAGGAAGAGAGAGAAATTACTAGCATCCAATTATATGATGAATTACTGTTTCAATTAAAATATTCTCTTAAGAATAACGTTGCTTTGCCCAAGTGGATGAGTCAAGAATTAAGACGATTGGATAAAAAAATGGAAATAAAAAAGAAAGAAGAAGGATATGAATACTATCGAAAACAGTTGGAACGTATATTTTCCAGGATTACCGGAAAAACACGCTATGACCTTACACTTGATATGATCAAAAATAAAAGAAAACAGCCAGTTGCTGAAGGTCCTGAACACCCCAAGGATAGCTCTCACAATGAAGATAAAATTATAGATAAAGATAAGCCGGATAGACCTAAATCCGAATAGTATAATGGTTACTGTTTAGTATTTAATTATTAATGTTGGGTTGTGAAATATATTTAAAGATAAGCAGAAATTCCGATTCAATTTGTACTTAGAGAAGAAAGATTCGCAATATATTCGACGCAGAAAACGTTACAACAAGTTTTTTGTTCATTTAGAAAAGGTTGAATCCAACTCAAAAGGGCTGGAAAGAATCTTTTCCCGCATCACTGGAAAAATGAGGGCAAATATTTTAAATGAAAAATGGAAAAATAAACGACGTCTCAACAGATTTCCTGAGCAAGATGAAGAGTATATTATCCGCAGGAAATAAATTTATTGAGGCTCATTTGTAGATATTAATATTAAATAGGTATTAAACTCATATAATTTCTTTTTGCAGGAGGAGATGTTGGTAAAAATGCTAATTCTCAGTGATATTATTATCATGTATTTCTCTTGATATGATGATAATAATATCCTGCATGAATAATCTTATTTGTTATAGTATATTGATAGGTGATATTTTCTGATTATACAAAATTAGTCGAGATAACTTGAGAAGTAACGATTATACTTATAAAAAATAATTCTTTATTCAACAATCCTTTAATAATGCAATTATGTACAAGATAACAGCTAAACTATATATATTTCAACTCTATTTACTAAAAGTATACTAATGTTAAATATTCTGATATATAATAAGTGCGAATATCAATATTTTCAGGCATATATATTATATAGGAGAAAAGGTTCTAATAGGTAACTTCCTGAAGTGGCTTTTTCTTTAAATGCTGCTTATTAACAATTCACTGCTAAAGCATAAGGAGGTTCAAATGATCAATTTAAAAGTGGCATTATCAAGGTTGTTCTGTAAGTACTACTGGTCACTGTAGAAGCCCTGAAAAAGATGGTCTGCACAAAAGTAGCGTTTAGGGGGATAAAGAATATAGCCACTAAAGGATAAAAACAATAGAGTCTAAAACAAAAACATACAGCCACTTCAATTAGGAAGTGGCTTTTTAATTAAAAGGAGGAAAAAATCATGTCACAGGTAAATGAAATTGAGAAGAAATTGAAAGAACCTTTTCAGCGATCTGACATAGGTTTTCGTATTGTAAAGGTTAACAAAAACAACCGTAAGGCGCTGGCGCTGGCCTATATCACCTCACGAGCGGTTATGGACAGGCTTGATGAAGTCTTCGGATGTGAAAAGTGGAGTGATGAGTATCAGGTACTTGAGATCGGAGTTACCTGTAAACTTTCGGTAAAATTGAATGGAGAATTCATTACAAAAGAGGATGCTGCACCCTTTACCAGCATCGAAGCTCTTAAAGGTTCATTTTCGGATGCTCTTAAGAGGGCGGCTGTCAAATTCGGAATTGGAAGATATCTCTATAGTTTGCCCGATATTTATGTCGAACTACTGGAGAATAAACCTGAAGATGAAATAGGCAGGATACATCTTTATCACTCTAATGAACTCTCTGGTTGGTGGGTTGAGCCCTCCCTGCCGGATTGGGCTCTTATCTCAAAGGATAAAGTTCCAGTTCCGGGGAAACAAAAGAAAATTCTTAAGCAAAATAAAACGGTCCAGCCTGAAATACCGCATGTAAAACTGTTAAGACAGCTTGATAATTTACTGCAATGCGGAGTTGTCCCGAAGCAGAAGTTCGATGAGTGCAGGCAGAAGATAATAGCTCCGGATACAGGTCCCGGTTTGTTCCGTTACTTTGAAAAACAGTTCAGTTTGTTGGAGGTGCTGCATGTTCTTTCCGGCAGAAATGTCATGTCAGAAGAGAAGGAGGCTGCGATCTACAAAAAAATCATAAACTGTAAGTTAAGAGGGCTATCTGCGATCGAGAACGAACTCAAAGCTCTGGAGGCTGCATGAAAATTACCAACTTCAATAAGATCCCCGTGCCCATCTATCGTGCTATCAAACACAACTGGTATTCGGGTAGTAATGAGATCCATTTCGCCTCTGCAACTGAACTTTTAAAACCACCAAAAATGTTCGTTTTAGAAAAGCGGTATGCCAAAAACCTGCGGGAGGAAGCATCAAACAGGATTTGGTCACTTCTTGGTTCAGCGATGCATAAGGTTTTAGAGCAAAGTGAAACAAAGAACTCTCTTAATGAGGAGAGGTTATCGTGTGAGATCAACGGTAAGATCATCTCTGGTGGAATCGATCTCTATGAGGACGGTGTTATCAGCGACTTTAAGTTCACAAGTGTGTGGAATTTCGTCTTTTCAAAAAGAAAAGAATGGGAAGAACAGTTAAATCTTTATTCCTATCTCTATCAAAAAGCCGGATTTGAAGTTGATAAACTTCAAATCATAGCTATCTTTAGAGACTGGTCTGCCTCTAAAGCCAAATTCGAAAAACACTATCCAAAACAGGTCGAAATTATTTCGCTAAAGAAGTGGGATATCTCCTGGTGCCACCACTTTATTGCAGACAAGCTATGTAAATTGGAGATGGCGCTGAAAACTCCTGATGATCAAATTGCACCATGTAATCTTGAGCAGAGGTGGCAGGATCCCCAAAAGTTCGCAGTGATGAAAAAAGGCAATAAGAGAGCGCTGAAACTCTTTGATTCACAGGGATCAGCCACACAGTTCATCTCATTACATAAGGATAAAAAGAAACTCTATATAGATATCCGTGAATCCATTCCCAGAAGATGTGAAAATTACTGTATTGTAAATAAATTTTGTAACTTTTATCAGAACTACAGTAAGATGAAAGATAAATTAAAAATGGCTTAAGGAGGAAAGTATTATGGTCAAAGTGAGAAATATCATAGTTGAGCTTATCGGCGAACTCAGCTTCCTAATCTGGACGATCCTGCAGGATAAAAGAGAACACCGCAAAAATGAAAAAAATAGCTCATCAAAAAGAGGAAATTGAAATGAAAAGATCACCAGAAATGCCCAAGCTGAGTGATGTTTTGAGACTGGTCGACCGAAATGGAGTATTAACTGACCTAAGGAATAGACATTACCATCAGGTCTCCTACTGCAATAGCCGAACCATCATTCGTTACATACAAAGTGATGTGGTTATGACAGCCTTTGGCTGGAATCCCGGCAACGCAGTGGTAATCTTCGAAAAGAAAGACGGTTTAATTGCATACAGCTGTTTCTTTGATGGTTTCCCTAGTGGAACCAATTACGCTTCATTTCACTGGAGCAAGATGGAGATGGAGAAGGCAATTACTTTGATAAAAAAAGATATCTGGGAGGATTCCAATTATTGTGAAGATATAACCTATGAAGAAAAATCATATGCGTTAAAATGGGAAGAGCTGGCAACAGGTAAAGTAGAGTATACATCCTCTCATAGAAACTCTTCTTTAACTATCAGTAACTTCAGGAAAGAATACTCCAGTTATATCTACCATCGCGATTATAAGATCTTTAGGCTTACTTCAGGTAGGATCAGAGTTGAGGTTGATTCAAAATATTTTCCATTTGAAGAATTTATGAACATAATTCTTTTCTATCGTGAAAATAAAGAAGATGAATCTGTTCCAATGACTGAATTGCCTAAATTGAACTCCTGGCAGAAAGTATTGTCAATAGATGATCTGGATGATGACATATTGAATCTGCTAAAAGTTCAAACAATCTCAAAGAAGATAAGAGCAGCAGCCTAGAGGTAGCGTAGAACAGAAATACAGGAAAAACCACTAACCGGAAAATTCCGGTTTTTTTTATATCCAAAAACAAACAAAAAGGAGAAAAATAATATGAGAGCAAAACAACTAAACCAGGCAATTAAATTTGCCATTAAAAATAAATACCCCCTGCTGATCAAAGGAGCACCTGGAATCGGGAAAACAGATATTGTGGCACAAGCATGTCTAGAAACTGATACCGATTTGATAATAAGTCACCCGGTAGTTTCTGACCCGACAGATTTCAAAGGATTGCCCTTTCCAAATAAGGATGGGTCGGCTGCAAAGTTTTTACCATTTGGAGATCTGCTCAGGTTGATTGCTGCAGACAAACCCACAGTCTACTTCTTAGACGATTTGGGACAAGCATCAGTATCAGTTCAGGCAGCAGCTATGCAGTTACTGCTGGCTCGTAGAATCAATGGACATGCAATTTCTGAGCATGTAGTGTTCTTAGCTGCAACAAATCGCAGGCAGGACAGAGCTGGCGTACAGGGGATCTTGGAGCCTGTAAAGAGTCGTTTTGCTGCAATACTGGAGCTGGAAGTGAATGTAGATGACTGGGTGGACTGGGCAATTGAACATAATATGCCGGTAGAACTAATTGCCTTTGTACGTTTTAGGCCGAATTTACTCCATGATTTTAAACCAACAGCAGACATCATTAATACACCCAATCCAAGAACGGTAGCAGCTGTTGGTATGATGATGAATGCAGGACTGCCCAAAGACACTGAATACGAAATGATCTCAGGCGCGGCAGGAGAAGGATTCGCAGCTGAGTTCCTGGGATTTTTGAAAGTATACAGGGATCTGCCCGATATAGAAAAACTGATCGCTGCTCCTGAAAATGCAGATGTACCGGAAGAACCATCTACTATGTTTGCAGTCTGTGGTGCACTGTCTGCAGCTGCCAAAAAATCGAACTTCGGCAATATCATCAAATACACCGATAGATTGCCTGGCGAATTCCAGGTTCTTCTCATTAAAGATGCTATCAAGCGTAGTAAATCACTGACCAACACTAAAGAGTTCTCTGCCTGGGCAATCGAACATGCCGATGTAGTGCTATAAAAAGAAATAGGAGGAAATATGTTGAATGAAAAAGCAATGATCGTATACCTTAATATCAGCTTCTGGACAGCACGGAAGTATGATAGAAAAATATCACAGGAAGTAGAAGATAAATACGGTGCCAATGAAGCCGGTCGATTCAATAAGGTACTGATCGCCAAAGAGCATCTGGCCAATATCAGGAAAATTATCTCGTCTGCACGTAACTTTCATTATGAGAATACCCTACCTTGGAATGATCATGGTGGTAGATTATTACCAACCACAAACTACTTTGATTATGTAAATGCTATTCGTAATTTTCAGGATGAATATGAAAGAGAGACGGCAAACTTTTTATCTGTCTATCCGAATCTTAAGCAGGATGCTCATCTGAGACTAAGTGCAATGTTTAAGGAAGAAGATTATCCTGATGTAGCTACTCTCAGAACAAAGTATGCTTTTACCAATCAGATCACACCTGTTCCTGAAGCTGGTGATTTTAGAGTGAACCTGACGGATGAAGAGGTTAGCTCAATTAAGGAATCACTGGAAGATCAAGTAGAAGAATCAACCCAAAAAGCCATGAACGATCTCTGGCAAAGGTTATTTAAAGTAGTCTCCCATATGTTAGAGAGACTATCTGATCCTGATAATAAGTTCAAGAACACCCTTGTTGAGAATATTGAGGGTTTATGTGAACTCTTACCTAAACTGAATATCACCAATGATCCTGAATTGGATAGGGCTGTTCAGGAGATCAAAACAAAACTAACGGCCAATGATTCACAAACCCTTCGCGATAACGATGTTGCCAGGAGTAATACAGCAGCTGAAGCTCAGAAGATAATGAATAAAATGCGTCATTATCAGATAGCAGCTTAAGGCAGGAGCATATGGGACAGTATTACAAGATCGTTAATCTAACAAAAAAAGAGTTCCTTGATACCTATACCTTCAATGACGGTGCCAAGTTATTAGAATTTGGCTGCAGCAGTGAAGGAACCTTAACAGCACTGGCAATCTTACTTGCAGACGGAAACGGACGAGGAGGAGGTGATCTTCATTCAGAAAACCCGATCATTGGTTCATGGGCAGGTGATCGTATAGTAGTTGCCGGTGATTATGCTGATAAGCACAATTTCCTGAGTATCGAGCAGATCGCAAAACATAAAATGCTGAAAG
>JAVCCH010000064.1 GCA_030765535.1 Candidatus Tenebribacter davisii | reverse complement strand
GTGCTAATTTGCGAGTTCCCGTGGACGTATATGTTAAACGACATTCCGCTTCGATATTGTTGCGAGTATCTGTTAGTGGCACGACGGCATTAATCAACATGGAGCGAAGCGGAATGTTGATTAATGGTTGCCATATGCCGCGCTGAATAGAGCGGATATGTTTGTTAGCGGTATTTTCTATTTCAACAATATACATTTCTTAACTAATTCAGTTTCATTGTTAATTTTAAGCTTGTAAAAATACAATCCGGAACTCACTTTTTTCCCTGAAGCATCTTCACCATTCCAAATAACTGAATGCTCTCCTGCGGTTATTTGATCGTTTAATTGTGATATTATCTTCTGACCCTTGATGTTGTAAATTGATAATTCTACATTGCTATTTTCTTTAATTGAGAATGAGATAGTTGTTGATGGATTGAATGGGTTTGGGTAATTATACAATGATGTCTCTAACTGTTGTGGTAGTTCTTCGTCCCAAACACTTGTACTTAGTATATCTAAATCTAAAATTGAAACTCCATATCCAGCATTTGCAGTTGCAATAAATTCATTGCTAACATCAAAATCCCGCATATTCATATTCCAGCGATATGAATTTTGGAAAATAGGATTTATGGGATTAGTAATATCGTAAACCAATATCTCATTCCAACTATCATCTATGATAATTAATTGATTTTCTATAATAAATGGGGCTATGTAAATAAAAGAATCAGAATGAGGTAATATTGAATTTTCGAGAAAAATATTTTCTACATCTGAAACATTTAAAATTTTCAATCCACCATAGCCATTTGCCAAGTATGCTATATCATTATTTAAAGATATAGAACACATCGTATTTTCGGTTGTAAAGGTGTTAACCAGAAAAGGATTCATTGGATCGCTTACATCAATAACATTTAATCCTGCATCTAAATCAATAAATAAAACTACATCATTAATTTTCACAACACATCTTCCCCAATCAAAAATATCAAAGTTGCCAATTATTTCAGGATTTTCTAATGAATCATTATCTATGATTTGAAGCCCTTCATAATCAGTTGCAACATAAACATAATTATCATCAATAGATAGATCCATAGCATATCCTGGAATTGAACAAGATCCTATCAATAAAGGATCATTGAAGTTCTCCAAATTTAGATTGTATAAATATTGTGGATCTAAGAAAAAGCCAATATCATTTTCAATTAAAATTGAAAAGGGAAAGTAACTTGGTCCAAAAGTTGAAAGCAATTCAGGATTTCCGAGATCTTCAAAATCAACAATCTGTAAGCCTGTCATTTCTATACTTAAAAAGGATACATCATCTATAAGGCTTACTCTATTACAGTAGTGTTCTGTTTTATAGTTTCCAATTAATTCAGTATTTTCGACAATGGAAATATCAATGATTTGAAGACCACCATCATAACCATCTGCTAAATAAGCAATATCATCAATTATCGAAAGATCGGAATTTAAACCAAAAGTTTCATAATTCGAAACAAAAAAAGGATTCTCTGGATCCTCAATATTTACTACTTGCAATCCTCTTCTATCAGCTATATAAGCTTTCTCGTTAATCAATTCAACTAAGCATGCTTTATCTGATGTATCATAAATTGAAATTAAAAAAGGATTAGTTGGGTCGTTGATATCAATGATATAAAATCCGGCTGTTGAACAAGCAACATAAGCTATATTATTTCTGATTTCAATATCTAATACCCAACTGGGTGTATCTAAACTTCCAATTAAAATTGGATTAGTAGGATCAATAACATTGAATATTTTAAATCCATCATCTATATCTGCGATATAAGCAATATCATCAATTACTTTTATGCAACTGACGGAACCTTCAGTATTATAATTTCCGAGAAGTATAGGATTTACGTAATCTGTCACATCAAATATTTCAAATCCATCAATACTTTCTGAAATGTATGCTTTATTATCAACAATTTCTACTTTATTATACGTTCTACCGTTAATATTGAACCTATTAAGAAATTGCGGATCAAACGGATCTTCTATATTAACAATCTCAATCAAACTATCCATACTTGCTATATATACTAAATCATCAATAATGGTTATATCTTCAACAGAACAAACAGGATTATAATTTGAAATGAAAACTGGAGTTCCAGGATCACTTACATCAACTATTTCTAATCCTTCAGAACCTTTTGTAATATATGCAATTTCATTGATAACTTCAATTCTCGAGGCTCCACCTTCAGTATGATAATTTGCGATTTTATGATAAACTGCTCTTAGATTAGTTATTGAAAGAAGAAATATTACTACAAAAAATAGAAGTCGTTTCATTGTTTCCTCCAGCTTACTTAGCTACTGCTAATGTTTTGCGTGTGCGGCGGGATCGGAACGATCACGCCCAAAACAAACAACCCAAAACCTGAACCAGTAGGTTCAGGCAAAGACCACTGCGAGACCAAACCGACGACACGCTTGTTAGCTGCAATTTTTATTTCAATAACAAACACTTTTTCACTGCTTCGGTTTTACCATTAACTTTCAATTTATATAAATAAACTCCTGAACCTACAACTCTTTCTGATTCATCATCACCATTCCAGATTACTGAATGTGACCCTTGTGTAAATTCATTGTTAGCTATAGTATTTATTTTTTGACCTTTGATATTGAAGATTGAAAGTTCAACATTAGAATCATTTTGAATTGAGAATTCTATTGTTGTAAAGGGATTGAATGGATTTGGAAAATTGATAATAGCATTATTGTAATCAGTAATAACACCCTCTTCTGTACTAACTGTTAATGAGTCTTCAAGTTGATAAACTTCCAATCCAAAATCATAGATATCTTTGAAGAGAAATGTATTCAGGTTATCTGAAGTCAATAAAATTTCTGGCAAAAAATTAGTTTCCTGAGAATAAATAGCATCTCCATTTAGAATGTTACGAATTTCAAAAGCATATGTTAGTGGAGGTATTTTCCTCCCGAAACTAATAACATAGTGATTTTCCGAGTTCACATTCACTAATGTTGAATGATGAAAAATGAAATCTGCTAATTCTGTTTCATTTGTTTCCCATAATACTGAAAAGTTCTGAGTATCATATGCTGTGAATTGATCTAATATGTAATCGTTGTCAATTTCGTGAAAATACGTTTGAATACTTTGTTGAAACAGGCTATTTTCGTTCAGTAATAGTAAGATTGTCGGATAATGTGAATAATCTGTTGTTGTTCCATACTCATCACCATCAACCGAACCTTGACCAAATTGTTCAAAGATAACTGCTTCAGATAGATTTTGGCCAGATAATTCAATTAGATAAACATGTTTGAATTTATCATAAGAAAAATGTTGTCCACTTTGGGAGTATTGTTCATATAATGAATCTCCAACTGTTATAATTTTTTGAGGATTCTCTAAAAAAAACATTTCATCACCACAATTCGATACAATATTTGTATTTTGAATTGAATTGTTCTCGAAAATAAATTTATATAGATATGTTCTATAACAATATGTATGAAACGAACCACCTTCAATATAATATTTTTTGTTTAACCCAATGAATATTGAATATTGACCACAATATTCTAAACATTTAATATCAGAAATACTAAAATCATAACCTTCAGAATGTGTTCCATAAGGTGTCAGCTCTCCTATCTCAATTGAAAGTGAATCGATTAAATTCTGCTCTGGAAAATCATAGATTTCTATATCCATAAATTTAGTACCATCGTAAGGTGTACCCTCTATTCTTTGAAAAATTTCAACCAAATACTTCTGATCTAATACACTGAATATCTGTGCAGTTATAAATTTATCCAATTCACTGGAATTAATATTGATTTCATAAATCTCTTCACCTTCTTGGTTATAAATTAGAATCAAACCGTCATCCTGATAGTTCTGTTTACCTTTTAAAATGACTAAAATATCATCATATGAATCTCCATCAATATCTCTCAGATATACGTTATTCAAGTCTAATTGGTCATAATCATATTCTATATCAAATACAAATTCGAACTCAATTTCTGGATATAAGAAGTTAAATAAACTAAGAAATAAGAAAAATAGAATTTTGTATCTCATCTTTTCCTCCTGTCATTATCTAATATTGCAGCTAATGCCGTCGTGCCACGTCATCACACGATGAGCATGGTTTTGTTCACAATCCCACAGCGATAAGTGAGATGATAAGAGACGAGCAAATCAAAGTCAACGGGTGCTAATTTGCGAGTTCCCGTGG
>JAVCCH010000170.1 GCA_030765535.1 Candidatus Tenebribacter davisii | reverse complement strand
GTTTTGTCTGTGCAAAAGATAAAAAGAAAAATGACATTATTGATTTTGATTTAAAAGAGCAATCTTCTCCAAAACAGATTATTACAAATAATAATGGAACTTTTAAAATTGTAAAAGCTTTTCAAATAGTTGGGTTGGTGTTATTGTTTATTTCAGTATCTTCTGCAATTGCCAGCTTTTTAATACCAAATAAAACTGTTGGAAACGATCAAACATTTATGGTCTATTATGCAATATTTAGTTCAATAATTTTTATTTTGCATCTTATTGTATCCTTAGCTTTTTTTAAAAGGAAAAAGTGGGCATTAAAGTTTAAGTAGATTGAAAGTTACATGATATTAGCAGTTATTATTTTAATAGCACTTTCAGCGGCAATATCTGAAGGTGTCTCTTTCATACTTGTAGTTAGTTTTGGGTTTTTTATTGCGTTATTTATTTATTTGATAATAAGTTACAAGAAACTTAAAAAATTAAACAGCTTTTCAGTAAACAGCTAACAGTATGTCAGCACTCTATAACTTGGAATGGAGAAGACGAAAACAATAAACATGTTAGTTCAGGAATTTATTCTTATAAGTTAAATGTTAATGGTAAAACTGAAGCAGTGAAAAAGTGTTTGCTGCTAAAATGAGAGAAGTTGCACATAACAAGCGTGTTGCTTAAAAAAAATGAATAATGAATGATGAATTATGAATGTGAAAAGTGAAAAGTGAGATGGGGATTTGGAATTTTTACATTTTACCCCGATACATTTTGTCAGAATTACGGGACAAGCATTTTACATTTTAAGTTGGGATTGTTCAGTTCCCGTCGCACACGCAGAATATTATTTAACATTGGAGGGAAAAATGAAATCTATAAAGATGTTCAGTTTATTAATTGGAGTTATACTTACAATCACTCTTTCAGCTCTACCATGGATGCAGAATGATGCGGTCTTTAATACCAGTGGTGTACCAAGTTTGTCGTTTTCGCAACCCCGCTTTGCCGACCTGGATGGAGATGGAGATCATGATATGATTTTGGGAAGTTCCAGCGAAGCTCCCTTTTATTTAGAGAATACCGGAACGGCAACAACTCCATCTTTTTCAGAAGGTGAAAATATTTTTTCCGGTATTTCTGTTCTTGATGCGGAAATGGGAGTTTGTGCCGATTTGGATAATGACGGTGATTTTGATCTGATCACAGGAGGATTTACTGGTTTGAATTATTTTGAAAACATCGGCAATTCGACAGCGCCGGAATTTCTACAGATAGATAACTTTTTTAACGGTTTGAATGTGGGGCATCTGCCAGTTCCCGACCTGGCAGATGTTGATGCAGATAATGATCTGGATATGGTTGTGGGTTACAGCGAAAGTGGTTCAGTAAAAATATATCTGAATATTGGAACTTCAGCAGCAGCTCAATTCTCGGAAAGTAATATTATTGAAATTGGTGATGTGGGACTTTATGCTTATCCGAATTTCTGTGATCTGGATGCTGATAATGATCAGGACATTGTGGTGGGGCGAGATGCATATGGATTTGTTTATTATCAAAATAACGGCACAATTCAAAATGGCTTGTGGGAAGTGAATGATTCAGTTTTCACCGGATTAGGAAATGAAACATATTGGAATTCACCCGGACTTGTTGACCTGAATGGCAACGGAACGTTTGATCTAATTTTTGGTCAGGTAACCGGCCCACTGTATTATTATGATAATAATGGTACACCGAACACGCCTTCCTGGCAGCAGGATACCACACTTTTCGGCGGTATAATCGATGTAGGCAGTGCCAGCAATCCAGTATTTTTCGATTTTGATGATGACGGTGATCTCGATCTGATCAGCGGTAGTCAATTGGGAGATATAAAATATTTTAAAAATGTGGGAACTTCCTACTCTCCAGCCTGGCAGGAGGATAGTAGTTATTTTGCCAGTATAGATCATTCCATATATTCGGCTGTCACGGTTGGCGATGTGAATGATGACGACCTTCCTGATGCGATCGTGGGAGATCTGAATGGACAATTATTTTTTCATCAGAACACAGGAAGCGGTTTTATCTGGGATATGGAAATACTTACTTCTGTGAATCTGGGAGGTTGGTCAGCTCCGCGTTTGGTGGATATGGACGAAGATGGTGATCTGGACATTACAGCTGGAAATGAAGCCGGAAATCTATTCTATTTTGAAAATCAAGGCACAATTGCTGCTCCGGATTGGATAGAAATAACAGGGTATTTTAGTGGAATTGATGTTGGCTCAAATTGCGTTCCCACAGTCGGTGACCTGGATCTGAACAACAGCTTTGATGTAATAACCGGGGATATGTTTGGAGAAGTGCAGTTCTTTAGAAATATGGAAGGAACCTGGATGGAAGATTTCGAGCAGGTTACTGGGATCAATGGTGACCAAAACACTGCTCCTGCGCTGGCAGATTTGGACAATGACGGTGATCTTGACCTGGTTTTGGGTAGTTACAACGGAACTTTCAACTATTATGAGAATCTTTTTTTTGCTGTGGGAAACGATGCAGAATTACCGCAAGCTTCTGCCGTTGAGCTTAAAAATTATCCGAATCCTTTCAATCCCGAAACAATAATTTCATTCACAATCCAAGAAGAATCGGAAACAGAATTATCAATTTACAACATCAAAGGTCAGAGGATAAAATCACTTTTAAACGACCAAATCACAGCAGGAGAGCATTCAATAGTTTGGAACGGAAAAGATGATGCAGGGAAGAAAGTAAGCTCAGGTGTTTATCTTTACAAGCTTATTGTGAATGGTAGAATTGAACTTATGAATAAATGTTTACTATTAAAATGAGAAAAATGCTGCTAATAGAATGACAGCTGCCAAGTATCTCTTGATAAGAATATTACGTTATTGAAATTACTAAAGCCTTCCGGGTATTTCTCTGAAGGCTTTAGTATCAATGATTCTCTAAAAAAAATCTATTTCAACAACAACATTTTCTTCGTTTCGTTAAGAGATGATGTTTGTAATTTATAGAAATAAACACCTGAACTGCAACCGGCAGCATTCCACAAGTAATTATGTCTTCCAGAACTGAAAGTTTGAGATACAACATTTTGTCCTTTCATATTGAAAATTGTTAAGATGCCGGTTTCATTTTCTTTAATGTCAAACTGGATATTGGTGATTGGATTGAAGGGATTTGGGTAATTCTGTTCGAGTCTAGTAATTACCGGTATCAATACTTCTCCTAAACCAGACACATCATTCACGGTAATATTCCACAAAAAGTTGAGTTCATCTCTGGTTTCAAAGTTGTCAGTGATATAAAGAGTAACTTCATAATCTCCTGCAGAATTTTCATCTGTAATGAAGTAATATGAACTTAACGTAAATACTTCTACTCCATCTAATTTCCAACTATATTCCAGAGGATTACCATCCGGGTCAAAAGCATCAATGAGGAAATTGATCATTTCCATCTCGTTAATTACTACAGGTCCTGGTGCAGGTTGGAGATCATTTACAACAATTTCTTGATCTACATCGTTTACCGTTACGTTCCAAGCGTAGTTGATCTCATTATCGCTGAAGTTGTCGGTTACATCCAAGGTTACCAAATATTCCCCTGCAGAAGTGTAATCGCCTTCGAAAGTGTAGGTTACCTCTGTGGAAACTTCTACTTCATCAAGTTGCCAAATGTATTCCAGAGGATTTCCATCCGGGTCAAAAGCATCAATGAGGAAATTGATCATTTCCATCTCATTAATTACTACAGGTCCTGGTGCAGGTTCAATATCGTTTACCACAATAAACTGATCTATATTGTTTACAGTAATATTCCAACTGTAATTTAATTCACTGCGAGAACTTTCTAATCTATCATTGAAGTTATCGGTCACATCTAGTGTCACTTGGTAATTACCAGCAGAAGTGTAATCGGTTGTGAAATCATAAGTGGCAATTATGCTTACCTCTGTTCCATCCAGTTTCCAGCTGTAATCCAGCGTGTTGCCATCCGGATCTACTGCATCGATAGTAAAGTTGATTGTTTCTATTTCATTGATAGTGACATCACCGGCCGGAGGTTGCAGATCATTCACCACAATCTGCAGATCCACATCGACTACACTTACATTCCAGTTGTAGTTAAGGGAATTATCGCTGAAGTTATCGGTCACATCTAGTGTCACTTGGTAATTACCAGCAGAGGTGTAATCGGTTGTGAAATCATAAGTGGCAATTATGCTTACCTCTGTTCCATCCAGTTTCCAGCTGTAATCCAGCGTGTTGCCATCCGGATCTACTGCATCGATAGTAAAGTTGATTGTTCCTATTTCATTGATAGTGACATCACCGGCCGGGGGTTGCAGATCATTTACTACAATTTCCTGATCCACTTCGACAACACTTACATTCCAGTTGTAGTTAAGGGAATTTTCGCTGAAGTTATCGGTCACATCTAATGTTACTTGGTAATTACCAGCTGAGGTGTAATCGGTTGTGAAATCATAAGTGGTAATTATACTTACCTCTGTTCCATTCAGTTTCCAACTATATTCCAGAGGATTACCATCCGGATCTACTGCATCGATCATGAAATTAATTGTTTCCATCTCGTTAATAGCAATAGCACCGGCCGGGGGTTGCAGATCGTTAACAACTATTTCCTGATCTACATTAATAACTGTTAGCTGCCATTCCTGCATAACTGGTTCCCTGTTGTCTCTGAAGGCAAATTTAATACTACTTGCATTAGAACTAAAGTTATCATATATTTCTGTAATCTCATCATTTATCAGACATTTGATCTGATAAATTCCAGCTGAATTATAATCAGATGTATAAGTATAGATACTGTCAGTTTGGCCGGACTGTAAAACTTCATCCACGTACCATTCATAGTTTAGGATATCGCCTTCTACATCTGATACACTTACCCAAAATATCTGCGTTTCTGCTTCATTGATTGTAACCTCAACCTGATCGGGATCATAAGCATTTATCACTGGATCTTCGTTTACATTATCGATCGTGATCTGCACTTGATCAAACATAGATACCAAGCTGTCATCTGTAGCTATAAATGTGATATCTTCATATCCAAACCAGTCCGGAGCTGGAGTTAATGTTACTGTTCCTTCATTGATGCTTACAGCAATATTGTTGTTTCCATCAACATTAAAAGTAAGTTCATCTCCATAGAGCAGATCTACATCACTAAAAACATTATTTAGATCCAGGGTAGAATTGGATGTATTTTCCTCAAAACTGAAATCCTCAATTGGATTCTGCACAAAAGGAGGAGAATTAACTACAGAAATGTAATCTATTTTGGTCTCAATATCGGTAGAGCTATACTCATCGGTTACGGTTAAAGATACAGTATAATCACCACGCTGCAGATATTCATGCGATGGATTCTGCAGGGAAGAATTACTTCCATCCCCAAAATCCCAATACCATTCAGATATAACTCCCATGCCAGCAACTGAAGCATCGAAAAAATACTCTGTTAAGGGTGATCCACCACAGATCACTGTAGCCATGAAATCTGCCACAGGGGGTGGATACTGAGTGCAAAAATAAGCTCCCATATCTGTAATTGAATTATCTGGATCTAAAGGTGAAGCAGGATTACCGGCATCTATACAGGGAGAACCAGGCTGCAGGTGATAATCTCCATTTGCAGCATCCACAAATAATGGATTGCTATTAATATTACCTGTTCCTGCCCAACTACCCTGGATATCTGTGTAGGATATAGTTATCTCTCCCGAGGCCATAAAAATTTCCTGTGGCAGATTATTCCACATTATTGAATTGGTTAGTTGCGGATGTGAATTGTAGCAATATATACCTCCACCTCCACCTGAACCATGATTACCTGTAATTGTTACATGCTGCATGATAATATCCGAATAGCTGATACTTAAGGCTGCTCCCCAATCACATTGATTATCTGCTAAGAGTACATTCACTAATGTCGGTGTCGTTGAGATAAAGTAAATTCCGCCAGCCGAGCTTGAAGCAGTATTTCCAGAAACAGAAGAATCCTGTAATAAGGGTGATCCTGTATCATAATAAGTAATTCCACCACCAATTTGCGCAGAGTTATTTACTATCTCAACATTCATGAGAATAACGTCACAATTATTATTGCAGAAAATACCTCCCCCATAGAGATCAGCAGAATTATCCCTGATAATCACATTTTTAATGGTTGGACTTGAGACATTATCACATAATATTCCACCCCCAGAATTACCGGGGAAGCTTGCTCCATTCGCATTTCCATTTCTAATAGTTAATCCATAAAGGGTAGATGAATTATTTTCACCACTGGTAAAATTAATTACCCTTCCATTATCTTGACCATCAATTATGGTGGAAGAGATATAAGTGGTATCACGGGTTGTTAAAAATAAGGAACCAACGGTTATCAATTTTCCATTGTAGTTAATATTTTCATAGTAAGTTCCAGGCTGCACAAGCACAGTATCACTGTTAGCTGCGAACTCAATACCATATTGTATTGTGGGTTGGTCAGCCGGTACATTGATCACAACAGCATTAATAATTGTTAGACTTAGCAAAAATAAAACAGACAGAATAAATTTCAAAATCATCCTCCTTAAGAATATATTTACATCCAACCTCAAATTGTTATTTTAAAATTTAATTGTCAACAATATTATACCCTATGCAAATATTTTACGTAAACAAATTGGACACTTGATTTTTTTTGTCTGGTTGTTACCTGTTGTAAGAAAGAGTAAAAAACAGTACTCGCAATAAATGTAATCCAGATATTATGCCTATAAATCAATAAAAGATTCACTTTTTTATTTGACTTCAATTCAACTACAATAAATTTCAGGAATAGTGAAATTATAATAAATTATTAAATAAGAAAAATAATTATAGTAGAGGATCTGTATGGCAAAGAAAAAGAGACAGCAGCCGGTTGAAAAAATTGGTATATTAGAAAAAATATTGGAAGGGAAATACAAACATGTAATATTCATAAGTCTATTATTTATAATTCTTTCAGTATTTTTCTTTAAGATAGCTTTTTTAAATTATGAACCGCCGGCAGGTGATACTATCCAGTGGCGTTCATCAGCGCAAGTTCTGATAGAATACAATAAAGAACATTCTGATCAAGCATTGTGGGATCCCAATATATTTAGTGGAATGCCATCGTACTTGATCTCATTTGGAACAAAATATCCCTTTATCGGGCAAATTTTCAAACTCACAAACAAAGTTATGAACTGGCGGATTTTAATGTTATTCATCATGTCATTAGGTGTTTACCTGTTCATGATACATCTCAAATTCGATCCGATCATTGCATTTACAAGCGCCATTGCCTTAGCACTTTCGTGTCATTTTTTAGGACTTCTCGAGATCGGGCATAATACCAAATTCAAAGCAATAGTCTATATACCATGGATCATGTTTGCAGTTCATTATTTAAAACAGCGGCGTAGTTTATTTGCACTTGGCATAACAACTATTTTATTAATTGTACAGCTTCGGGCAAATCATCCGCAAATTTCTTATTATACTTTTTTAATGATTATTATCTACTGGATTGCCCAAACGATATGGGCCGTTAAAGATAAAGAAATAAGATCACATCTGATTTTTTCTGCTCTACTTTTATCAGCATTTATCATCGCATTTATGGCAATTGCTCAGCCTTATTTATCAACTTATGAATATGGTCAATATACAATTCGCGGAGGTTCAACCGGACTTAGTAAAGCCTATGCTACCAGCTGGTCGTTCCATCCTTTGGAGATATTGACTTTTATCAATCCAAGTTTCTTTGGTGGTGTCTCCCCATTTTATTGGGGCTGGATGCCGTTTACGCAAACTTCAATGTATATGGGGATCGTCATTTTCCTCCTGGCAATTATCGCAGTATTTTGTAATAAAAATAGATTAGTTAAAATACTATTAAGTGTTTCTTTAGTTACGCTGTTTCTCTCTTTTGGAAGGCATTTGCCGTTCCTCTCAAATTTTATGCTGAATTATTTCCCCGGATTTAATAAATTCAGGGTACCGGCAATGATACTTGTTCTATTACAATTCTCTACTGTGATCCTGGCAGGATTTGGGCTAAAGACAATTATTGAGAAGGTAAAAGAAAATGATAAAAAATTCTTTGATATTTTTCAAAAAATTCTCATAGCAGTATTCGTGTTATTCATTATTTTCATCGCTTTCAGCAGTTCATTGGAAAATGTTGGCTTAAAGCATGCGGGAGATTCTTCCAAATACAGTCCAGCTCAAATGAAACAACTCAAGTCTCTTAGATTGGAGAAACTGGTTAATGATGGAATCCAATCAGGACTTATTCTCTTAGCAAGTATGGGTTTGATCCTGCTGGCTGGAAGAAAGAAGATCAGTAAATATCCATTTTTAATACTTATAGCAATTCTGGTAATTACCGATCTCTTACTGGTTGATTCCAGATTTTTGCAGAATGTAACACCGAAACAGATTATTGAGAAGAATTACAGGAAAACAGATGCTGATAAATTCTTACTGCAAGACAATGAAAATTTCCGGATATATCCATTAGCGAGAGAATTTGGCCAGAATAGTTGGGGATATTATCATCAAACAATTGGGGGATATCATGGTGCCAAGCTCAAACGGTATCAGGAGATAATTGAGAACTGTCTGAATGCAGAATTCTTAGACAGGATCCCCATAAACTGGAATATCGTAAATATGCTGAATGCAAAATATGTGGTCTTTTCACAAAAATTACCTTTAGATAATTTAGAATATGCCTATTATGATAGAGATTTGAAGCAAACAGTATATTTAAATAAAACATATTTACCAAGAGCCTGGTTCGTGAAAAATACAGAATTGGTAGAAAGTAAAAAAGCTATTTGGAAAATGCTGAACGATCCTGAATACTCTCCAGCAGAAACTGCAATTATAGAAAAAAATATTCCTGCTACTTTTGCACCTGTGGAATCTTCTGTTACTGTAGCTGGATTTGGTCTTCATGATCTTAAATTCAATGTAGTTACTGATACAACTTCTTTTTTAACAGTCAGCGAGATCTATTATCCTGCCGGCTGGAAAGCATTTATTGATGGAGAAGAGACAGAAATATATGCAACCAATTACATTCTTCGCGGAGTTGTTATTCCCAAAGGTGAACATGTAGTAGAAATGAAATTTGAATCTAAGACATATCTCTTGAGCCTTAAACTCAGCCTTATAGGATTAATACTGACTGTATTGATCTTCATAGCTGGACTTGTGTTATATATTCGTTCAAATTTCCAAGGTGAAATTGTATATGTCCTCAAAGAATAAACTTTATGTTGTAGCAACACATATCGGGAATCTTGACGATATCACCTTAAGAGCTCTTAAGGTTTTAAAAGAAGTGGATTTCGTGATCTGTGAAGAGTTTAAGGTTGGAAGCCGGTTACTAAAAGGGTATGGCATACAAAAACCGTTGGAACTTTTAAATGAACATAACGAAACTAAGCAGACACAATTGATCCTGGAGAGACTGTCATTAAAAGGAGAATCTGCTGCAATGATAAGTGATGCCGGCACACCCCTTTTTGCTGATCCTGGTAATAACCTGGTTTGGCAATGTCATCAAAGCGGGATCAAAGTAGTTCCAGTTCCCGGTGCTTCATCTATCATGACTGCCCTTATGGCTAGTGGTTTAAAACTGGAACAATTCTTATATTATGGTTTTTTGCCTGCTAATAAAGATGAACGTAAACATGCAATTAAACATCTTCCCAGCAATTATGATATGGTCTTCCTGGAAACTCCTTACCGTCTTAAACAGCTGCTCGTAGATTTTAAAAAGATATTGGGACAGAACAGGCAGGCAATAATTGCGTATAAATTAACTCAACCTGAAGAAAAAATATTTTGGGGAAGTTTACATGAGCTGATAACAATGACAAAGGAGCTGCCAAAAGGTGAATTTGTTTTTATACTAAAGAAAATTGAAATTTATAAAGGACGAAAATATGCGAGATAAAAAATGGTTGTTCATTGTTAACTCAACTGCCGGCAGAGGTAGAACAGGTAAAAAGATAAGTTCGCTTGTGAACTCTGCAAATAAACAAAATCTGGATTTTGAAATTGAACTGACCAAATTCCCAAAACATGCGACGGAGCTTGCTCAAATTGCTGTTGAAAATGGATTTCGTAATATTATAGCTGTTGGGGGTGATGGTACATTAAATGAGGTAGTTAACGGAATTATGCTTTCAGGCAAGTCTGAAGTTGTAAATATAGGTGTTATCCCGGAAGGTGGTGGTAATGATTTTGCAGCAAATTTCAATCTATCATCAAATATTGATAAAGCAGTCCACATTCTTCAGAGATTCAATAAAAGAAAAATAGATGTTGGAAAAATTGAAGATAATTATTTCATCAATGCATTGGGTATTGGCTTTGATGCCAGAGTAGCAATAATCTCAAATAAGATAAAAAAATTAAATGGATTACCGCGTTATCTTCTAGCAGTTATCAAAGCTTTAGTTTCACTCAAAATGGTAGAAGCTGAAATAATAATGGATACATGTACTATTAAGAATCCTTTCTTGTTACTATCTATTGGGAATGGACTCTCTACTGGTGGTGGTTTTTTAATAACACCAGAAGCTCGTGTTGATGATGGTCTTTTGGATATCTGCCTGATAAACAAAGTAAACCGGAGAAGAGTGTTAAGTTTGTTACCGGCAGCTATTAAAGGAAAACACCTGAAAGAACCGGAAGTAGTCATCCACCAAAGCCGCAAGATAGAGGTAATCACAAATAAACCACTTCCTATTTATTATGATGGTGAACTTCCCGAATTAAAAGATCCACTTCATTTTACAGTTGAGCTATTGCCTAATAAACTCAATTTTATCTGTTAGTATTCTATCAATTTGATAATAAATTCTTTTGTGGTTTATCATTTAGATAATTTATAAGCTCAATACACTTACTCTTAAGATAACTATAATTATTTATAATATAAATACTTAGGTCAGTAAAACCGGATTTGGTATGCATATTGCAATTCCTTTAAATAGATGTTTGGAGGAATTATGAAAAAACTGACATTATTTATAGCGATTTTATCACTTGCAGTTTTAGTTTATGGAATTGTTACTACTAAAGAAATAAGGAAAACTTTTGAGATTAATGAGAAAACCGGATTGGTAATTAATAACGTTAACGGAACTGTGAACATAACCGGATGGGACAAAGATTTTGTGGATGTGGTTGTAACAAAAAAAACTACACACGGTAGTAAAGCGTTAGATAAGGTTGATGTAATTATGATACAAGAAGATGATATCATATTAGAAACCAAGCATCTTTCAAAAAATCCTAAAGTAACTGTAATTTACGATCTTAAAGTTCCAAAAAAATTATTGATCAAGAATATACTCAGTTCAAATGGAAGTATCAATATCACAAATGCAGGAGATACAGATATTATTCGAACTTCTAATGGGAGTATCAACATAAAAAATTGTACCGGTAAAATCACAGTAAGCACAAGTAATGGTTCTATCACAGCCGAAGACATTAATGGTTCCGTTATAGCACATACTTCAAATGGCAGAATTAATTTAGATAATATTGATGGCCTAACTTCTGCAGTTTCATCTAACGGTAGCATTCAAATATTTAACTCACTACATATTGGAAACGTTAGAACTTCAAATGGTTCGATTAAAGCACATGTTATTAATATAGATAATGATATTGATATTAATTCTAGTAATGGATCAATAACTTTATATTTAGCAAATACACTTGACGCGGATATCAAAGCAAAAACATCTAATGGTAAGATTAAACTTCATGATTTTCCTATAACAGTTAATGATATATCTAAAACAAAAATTTCAGGTTTAATTGGTAATGGTGGTAACTTGATCGATTTGAAAACATCTAACTCCAATATTCACATTTATAATGATAAAGATATTTAATTTTTTAGCAATCTCCTAAAGTAGCAATACATTGATCCTCCCTAAATGGTCAGTGAAAAACCCCGAGAAATCGGGGTTTTTATTTCACGGGTAATATAACCTCATCTATCAAATCACAATTCTAATTAACTATATAGTTAAAAAATGTTATTAAGGATTTGACAAATTTATATACTCGTTAAAATAAATAAAAATTTAATTTAATAGAGGGATTTATGCCTGATCAAATATCACTATTCTCAGAAGAGAAAATACCAACTAATATTCCATTAGCAGAGAAGATACGTCCATCTAAAATTGAAGAGATAATGGGACAATATGAAATAATGAAGAACGGTTCGCAATTACGGAACATGATAGCAAATGACAATTATAGCTCCTTTATTTTATGGGGTCCACCCGGCACAGGTAAGACAACTATTGCACGCTTGATTGAGAAAAAAACAAAGTCCAGGTTCATCTCATTCAGTGCAGTTCTATCCAGTATCAAAGATGTGAAAGCAGTGATGAAAGAAGCGGAATTCACCCTTAAAACACAAAATAAAAGTACGATTCTTTTTATCGATGAGATCCATAGATTCAATAAATCTCAGCAAGATGCATTCCTGCATTACCTGGAATCCGGTGCTGTAATATTGATCGGTGCAACAACAGAGAATCCCTCTTTTGAAGTTATTCCTGCCCTGCTTTCCCGCTGTAATGTTTTTGTTCTAAATCAGCTTTCTGATGAAGATATTACAAAGATCATTGAACGAGCTTTAAAAGAAATTAATGTTGAAATTGAATTTGAAGATAAATGCATTCCTTACCTGGCAGAACTGTGTGGAGGTGATGCCCGAAAAGCCTTGAATTACCTGGAAAGTATTATCAAAAATTCAAAAGGTAAAAAGCAGATAGATGTAGAATTTATCTCTAATATACTCAGCCGTAAAGCGATGTTTTACGATAAAGACCGTGAGGAACATTATAATGTGATCTCGGCTCTGCATAAATCATTGCGGGGAAGCGATCCTCAAGCTGGTTTATACTGGCTGGCTCGTATGCTGGAAGCAGGTG
>JAVCCH010000211.1 GCA_030765535.1 Candidatus Tenebribacter davisii | reverse complement strand
CTTATGTTGCAGCAAAAAAAGGATATGTTGATGATATAATTGAACCAGCTCAAACACGATTCCGTATTATTCGCGCTTTAGAAATGCTGGCTACAAAACGTGTGTCCAATCCACCTAAAAAACACGGGAACATTCCTCTATAAGGAAATACTATGAAGAAAATAATTACATTATTAATGATTATTTGGACATTAACCTGTATTGCTGAAGAAAAAAAGTTTAGCTTTTCTCCCGAAACTACTATACTGGAAATTTCTGCTCAAACTAATATCCCTGTAAAAAAGATCACACAATATTTAAAACTTAAAGATCAGGCAGGAATTAATTCAAACCTGCAGGAATTAGGTATTTCCAACGATGATGTGAACAATGCAATAACAGAATATTACAAAAATAAACATTCATTTTATTCAGGAATTGTATTTGTCGGCATGGGAATTGTTTTTTCCGGACTTTTTATTACTGGTTTATTCATAAGTTCATTACAGCATATTGGAAAACCCAGGAAAGTTAAAAAAGCTGTTGTACAAACTTCTGCCGGAGTAGTTACTGCGCCAAAAGAGTATATCAGCAGTAATGGGGTAGTTGCTGCTATCACTGCGATGTTCCTGCATGATAATGAAGAAAGAGGTAGGATTAATCTAACCTGGAAGAGGCAAAGTTTAAGTATGTGGCAAGCTGCCGGGATGGTTGAGAATAGAAATTTTGTAGATAAAAGAGGTAGAAAATGAAAACATATAAAATGAATATAAATGGTGAAAAATATGAAGCTAGGATCAAGAAATATAAAAATTTTCAAGTAATTGTAGAGGTTAATGGAATTGATTATGAAATAGAATTGGAAAAAACAGAACGCAGAAAGCCGGAAATAGCTCGACCTCCCAAAGTAAAACCGAATATTGAAGTTGTAGCAAAACAATCTAAACCTGTTGTTGCCACTACTTCTGGAGCTGTTGTTGCACCCATCCCGGGATTAGTTCTGGAACTGTTTGTTAAAGAAGGTGATAAAATTAGTGCTGGTGATACGATTTTAATTTTAGAAGCAATGAAAATGGAATCCGAGATTGCATCTACAGCTTCAGGTGTTGTAAGTAAGATAAATGTAAAAGAGGGCTCATCTGTACAGGAAGGTGAAATTTTAATTGAAGTTGGAGCATAAAGCTTATGACAGAATTAATAAATTTTTATCAAACAACTGGTTTTGCACAAATTCAGTTACCATATCTTATCATGTTGATCATTGGCGGGATATTCATTTTTTTGGGGATAGCTAAAGATTATGAACCACTTCTCTTAGTTCCGATTGGTTTTGGTATAATACTGGGAAATCTGCCTGGAACCGAGGCATATGGTGTTTATGCTCCCGGTTCTGTCATGAATCAGATGTATTATGGCGTAAAATTCGGGATGTATCCTCCTCTCATTTTTCTTGGAATCGGGGCAATGACAGATTTTTCTACACTAATTGCGAATCCTAAATTAATTCTTTTGGGTGCTGCTGCACAATTTGGGATTTTTGCTACTTTTATCGGCTCTCTAATGTTAGGATTTAATGTAATGGAATCGGGAGCAATTGGGATTATCGGCGGTGCTGATGGCCCAACTTCAATATTTTTATCAACTAAACTGGCTCCTCATCTTTTAGGTCCTATCGCGATTGCAGCTTATTCATACATGGCGCTGGTACCGGTTATTCAACCGCCAATTATTAAATTGCTTACAACTAAAAAAGAACGTGTTATCCATATGAAAACACCTCGACTGGTATCTAAACGTGAAAAGATATTATTCCCGATCGTGGGTGCTTTAGTTACAATTCTAATTGCACCAGGTTCTTCATCACTTCTGGGAATGCTTTTCTTTGGAAATTTATTAAAAGAAAGCGGTGTAACAGATCGTTTGGCAAAAACTGCTTCAAATGCCCTGATAGATATTATTACCATCGTCCTGGGTATATGTGTTGGTGCTTCTACTCAAGCAATAAGGATGATAGATGGAGTTAATATGGGATTTCTAACTTCCAATTCTATTAAGATCTTTGCTTTAGGTGCATTTTCATTTTGTATTGCAACGGCAACAGGAGTATTATTCGCTAAACTTATGAATTTATTCCTGAAAGATAAATTAAATCCGATGATAGGTGCTTCCGGTGTAAGTGCAGTACCGGATAGTGCCAGAGTAGTTCATACGATGGGGCAAAAATATGATAAAAGTAATTTCCTTTTAATGCATGCCATGGCACCAAATGTAGCAGGCGTGATAGGTTCTGCTGTTGGAGCTGGTGTATTATTGGGGATCCTGGGAAATTAGGTTTCCAACCCCGGGTAAAAGATAATTATTGTAACAAAATAATATTAAAGGATTTATCATTTTAGTACATCCTGTTTTTATTATCAGTTCTAGATATTTTCCTATAAAAAAATTAAAATTATATTTTATATTTTGACAAATCTCAATTCCTTTAACTTACTCGAACCTAATAAATAATTTGGAGAATTTTAATGAATAGAGCAGTTTTTATTATTCTATTATTGGGGGTACTAATGACATTAAATGCAGATAGCGGATACAAACTTCCAGCAAAGGAAATTGTGGAAATATTCGATACACCTAGAAATCCATATATTGAGTTCATTCAATTTGAAAACATTGGTTTAGAGATAAGCTATCAATCATATCAGACATTAGAGCAGCTTGCTGAACCTTCACTTAAATTAGCTGGAGAAAATATAAGTAAAAAATTGAATGCAGATATAACAAATTATCCTATCAATCAAATTAATGTTTTTGATCTGAAAGATAGATCACGCATTCCAATCAAATTACCAGTAGCTGCTAAAATAAGAGAAGTTACCGTTTCCAGGGATAACAAAAAAGCTGCCATGTTAAATGAGACTGAGGAAGGTGTTCAGCTTCTTATAGCAGATCTTAAAACTGGTAATTGTAAAAGTTATAACGATTTATATATTAATGATATTCTAGAAGATGGAGTAATTTGCTGGATGAATGATGATAAAAGGATCTTACTTCAGATAATTCCGGCAGAACGTGGTGCTGAACCTATAAAACCGCTTGTCCCTGAATCTCCCGTTATCGAAGAAACTTATGGTAAAAAAAGTACAGTACGAACATATCAGCATCTTCTAACAAATAAATTTGATGAAACTCTTTTCGATCATTACTTCACTTCTCAGATCATTTCAATGGATATAGAGAACGGAGAGATAAAAAAAATAGGTAAGCCTGCCATATTTGGTGAAGTGAAACTATCACCGGATAATGAATTTCTCTTTATTGAAAAGATCCAGAAACCATATTCTTATTTACTCCCTTATTATCACTTCCCAAAAAGCTTTGAGATTTGGCGAAATGATGGTACGCTGATAAAAAAACTGCTTTCTCGTCCTTTACAGGATGGCATTCCAATTGGCGGTACCAGTACAGGTCCTCGTAAATTCAGGTGGCAGCCGCTTAAAGGTGCAGCTTTAATCTGGACTGAAGCTTTAGATGAAGGTAATCCGAAAATCAAGGTTGAGCACCGTGATAAGATAATGCTGCTAAATATTCCTGATGGTGGGGAGGCGGAAGAAATTTTCAGAACCGAATACCGTTTTACTGAAGCACAATGGTCAGAGGTTGAAGATGAGCTTATTTATTATGAATATGATCGTGATAATTTATGGAAAAAAGGCTGGCTATGCAAAATAGGGAATAAACCTGTGTTGATCTATGATCTGAGTACTCGTGATAAATATAATGATCCGGGGGATCTGGTTCATAAAAAGAATAAGCGGGGAGAAACTGTTTTCATTAAAAAAGGGGATTATGTTTTTTATAGAAATAATACTGGTGCCACTCCTGCTGGGAAATATCCGTTTCTGGTGAAGTTCAATCTAATTACGAAAGAACAAGAGGTTTTATTCCGTTGTCGAAATAATTATTTTGAGACTATGCAAAATTTCATAAATGATGATCTAACAAAAATCGTCATTAGAAGTGAAGATCAAGTAACTCCACCAAATTATTTTTCAGTTGATTTGGAAACTGGAAAACGGGAAAAGATCACAAATTATCCAAATAATTTTGAAAAGCTTACAACTCTTAAAAAAGAGATGGTTACATATACACGTAAAGACGGTATTCCATTATCCGGTGAACTTTATCTTCCCGCTGATTTCAAAACAGGCGATAACCTTCCACTTATCATCAATGCTTATCCCCTGGAATTTGCTGACAGCACAACGGCAGGACAGATCACCATGTCTTCAAACACATTCAGTAGATTCAGAGGCGCTTCCGTACGCTACTTTGCCTTACAGGGGTATGCTGTTCTCACAAAGGCTTCCATCCCGATCGTGGGAAATCCGGAAACAGTGAATGAAACATTTATCGAACAGACAGTAAACAGTGTAGAAGCAGCTATAAAATATTTAGATAAAAGAGGAATAATTGATCCTGAGAGAGTTGGAATTACTGGCCATAGTTATGGTGCTTTCATGGTGGCAAATGTGCTGGCACACAGTAACCTCTGTGCAGCCGGGATAGCACGCAGCGGTGCATATAACAGGTTACTTACTCCATTTGGATTTCAAAGTGAACGACGCACATTCTGGGAAGCTAAAGATTTTTACCTGGAAGTTTCTCCCTTTGCTCATGCTGAAAAAATTACAGAACCAATTTTACTCATTCATGGTGAAGATGATCCGAACTCGGGAACTTATCCAATCCAGTCAAAGAGATTTTATCAAGCTATAAAAGGAAATGGTGGAACCGCAAAATTAGTTCTTCTGCCTTATGAAGGACACAGCTACCAGGCTAGAAGATCGGGACTGCATGTACTGGCAGAGATGATCGAATGGTTTGATAGATTTGTGAAAAATAAAAAGTAAATCAAGGTGTCATCTTTTTCTCAAACAATTGAAATTCAATAATTCTATCTTCCAGGTCACTCGCAAAGAATTCTTTCTGTCATTGCGAGTAGCAAAAGCGACGTCGCAATCATTTCTTTCTCCTCTCTCAACAGTAGAGATTGCCTCATTAGTAACAACAAGAAGAAAACTCACAAAGACATTATCATACATATAAATCAAGATCAATACGTCATCTTCGCCATTATTAGCACTCTTTTGATATGTCTGCTAAAAAATTGTTTGACAATAGAATAATTGAAATTAAATTGTCTCTAGTTAGCAGTTAGGGAATATCAGTGCTAACAAAAAAATGGGAGTGAAGATGAAAAAAAATGAGATTCGTAGAGAAAGAGTTTTAAAACATGTTATTGAAGAATATGTTAACTCATGCGAACCGATATCTTCAAAATTGATTTGTGAAAAATATTTAGAGAATACAAGTCCGGCAACCATCAGGATAGATCTGAATAAATTAGAAAAGGAAAATTTGATCTATCAGCCTCATACCTCTGCTGGCAGGATTCCAACTATAAAAGGTTATCGAGCTTATATTGAGAAGAATACTAACGAAATATCTAATTTTCATTTTAACAGAGCAGATATATTAAGAGATATTCTAATCAAATATTATAAAGACACTCCGCTGGCACTTCATTATATTATGCAGCTACTGGCTCGAGAGACCGATCAATTAAGTTTTGTGGCAGAACCGGAAATTTCTTATGGCTATCTCGAAAAACTCGAAGTCTTTAAGATATCTGGTGAGAAACTTCTCTTTGTTGTCAGTCTGGATTCAGGCTTGAATAAAACAGTAATCTTGAAATGTGATCACAATATTTCGCCTCAACAGCTAAAAGTAATTGTTCGGTATATGAATGATAAACTGGTTGGTTTGAGAATATATGATATTCAGAATACAGTATTGGATGAAATAGCCGAAAAAGTTACAGAGGAGAATACGATCTTAAAGCAATTCCTGGAGGAACTCCAGAAAGCTCTTTCTGAGATCAGTAATTATTATATTCATTTTGATGGAAATATCTCATTTCTGGAACAGCCGGAATTCAATGATAAAAAATCTATTCTTACTTTCCTTAATTTTATGCAGAGGCAGGATTACCTGATAAATTTGATGAAAAAAAGTGAGGCAAGCTCATGGAGTATTGTCATGGGAGAAGATTTTTCTCAACCTGAATTTACAAATTATGCCATGATCTTTGCAAAATATGAGATCTTTGGAATACCGGGATATCTGGGAGTTTTAGGACCGGTAAGAATGAATTATGCAAAAAACATCGCAATCATAAAGGATGTTGCGAGAATAATAACAGAAACCACAAAAAAAGGAATGGTGGTACCAAAAAAATGACAACCAAAAAAACAGAAGAAGAAGAAATTATGCAAGAAGCAAAAAGTGCAGAGAAGAAACAAAAAAAACCTCTTACTCTGAAAGGGAAGTATGAATTACTTCAAACTGAGAATGCAGAGTTGAAAGATAAATGGATACGTAGTGCTGCTGAGTTTGAAAACTTCCGTCGTAGAAATATTTCAGAGAAATCTGATTGGATCAGAAATGCAACTGAGAGGATAGTACTGGAACTCTGCGATGTAGTAGATAATTTCGAACGTGCCATGTATCCCGAAGTAGAGAAAAACCAGGAATCGTATGAAAAGGGGTTTGAACTTATTTTTCAGCAGTTGGATGGAGTTCTGAAAAAAGAGGGTGTGAAAAAGATTGAAGCAATGGGAGAAGAATTTAATCCGCAATTCCATGAGGCTCTGGCCCACATTCCTTCCGAATTAGAAGATAATAAAATCGTGGCTGTAATCCAAAATGGTTACACAATGAATTCAAAGGTTATAAGGCCTGCGCGTGTGGCAGTTTCCAATGGAGAAAAGCCGGAAGAGATAAAACCAAAAAAAGAAAAGAAAAAAAAGAATAAGGCATAATGGAGGATATTATGAGTAAAATTATAGGTATTGACCTTGGTACAACAAACTCATGCGTTAGTGTAATGGAAGGTGGAAAACCAACTGTTATCCAAAATGCAGAAGGTACAAGAACTACGCCGTCTGTAGTTGCTTTTACCAAAGACAAACAAAGATTAGTAGGTCAGCTGGCAAAACGTCAGGCTGTTACAAATCCGAAGAATACAATTTCTTCAATTAAAAGATTTATGGGAAGACAACTGAATGAAGTTGGTTCTGAAATTCAAAATGTAAACTATCAGATCAAAGGTGGAAAATTCGGTGAAGCTACAGTTCACATTGATGTTGAAAATAAAGATTTCACACCGCAGGAAATTTCAGCCATGATCCTGACAAAAATGAAAGAGACTGCAGAAGCACATCTTGGAACAACAATTACAGAAGCTGTTATCACAGTTCCTGCATATTTTAATGATGCACAAAGACAAGCTACAAAAGATGCCGGTAAAGTGGCAGGACTCGATGTAAAAAGAATTATTAATGAACCTACAGCTGCTGCACTTGCTTACGGCCTAGAAAGTAAGAAAGAAGAAAAAGTAGCTGTTTACGATCTCGGTGGCGGAACGTTTGATATTTCAATATTAGAAGTTGCTGAAGGGGTTGTGGAAGTTCTCTCTACAAACGGTGATACACATCTGGGTGGAGATGACTTTGATAAGAAGATTATGGATTGGATTCTGGATGAATTTAAAAAACAAGAAGGTATTGATATTTCCGGTGATGCAATGGCTTTGCAAAGAGTTAAAGAAGCTGCAGAAAAAGCTAAGATAGAGCTTTCCGGTACACAAACTACAAATATTAATTTGCCGTTTCTTACTGCAGATGCTTCCGGACCAAAACATCTTAGTCTTGATCTTTCGCGATCACAATTTAATAGAATGATCAGTGAACTTGTAGCTCGTTCTATTGATCCATGTAAAATTGCTTTGAAAGATGCAAAACTCTCTGCAAATGATGTTGATGAAATCCTTGTTGTTGGTGGAAGTACAAGAGTTCCTGCTGTTATCGAGGCAGTAGAAAAATTCTTCGGTAAAAAAGCCAATAAAAGTGTAAATCCTGATGAAGTAGTTGCAGTTGGTGCTGCCATTCAAGGTGGAATTCTGGCAGGTGATGAAAATCTAAATGATATACTTCTGCTTGATGTAACTCCACTTTCACTTGGTATTGAAACTCTGGGTGGAGTAATGACCACTCTCATCGAAAGAAATACAACTATTCCCACCAAAAAAAGCCAGGTTTTCTCAACAGCCGCAGATAATCAACCTGCTGTTTCTATTGTTGTTCTTCAAGGTGAACGTTCCATGGCTGCAGATAACAGAAGACTTGGAAATTTTGAACTTACAGGTATTCCTGCTGCACCGCGTGGAATTCCACAAATAGAAGTAACCTTTGATATTGATGCTAACGGAATTCTTCATGTTCATGCCAAAGATAAAGGAACCGGAACGGAACAGTCTATCAAGATCGAAAGAACCGGATCTCTGGATGAGAGTGAAATTGAAAGAATGGTGAAGGATGCCGAAGCTCATGCTGATGAAGATTCAAAACAAAAAGAATCTATTCATGCACGTAATGAACTTGATACACTTATTTTCTCTACGGAAAAAAGTATGGAAGAGCATGGTGATAAACTTAAAGATGAAGAAAAGAAACCAATTGAAGAAGCAATAAAAGAAGCTAAAGAGAAATTGGAAGAACTTAATAAAAAATCTGCTTCCAAAGAAGAATATGAAGCTGTTCGTGATGATCTTGCCAAAAAAGCTCAAAAAATTGGTGAGATAATTTACGCAGAAATGCAAAAACAACAACAAACTCAGGGCGGAGCAGATCCAAATATGGGAAATGCCGAATTTGATCCTAGTAAAATGGGTGGACAGCAACAAGAGAAAAAAGAAGACGGTCCGGTAGACGCTGACTTTGAAGTCGTAGATGAAGATGAAAAAAAATAAGGCATAATTAATAAATGCTAAGATATAATTTTACCTTGCGGAGCAAAACCTTCGCAAGGTAGAATTGCTAAAGGAGAGTGATGGCTAAAAGAGATTACTACGAAGTTCTGGGATTAGATAAATCTGCTGATAAAACTGAAATTAAAAAATCATACCGCAAACTAGCTATGAAATATCATCCCGACAAAAATAACAACGATAAGGCAGCTGAAGAAAAATTCAAAGAAGCATCAGAAGCCTATGAAGTTCTCAGTGATGATAATAAAAAACAACGATATGATCAATTTGGACATGCCGGAATGGAAGGTACTTTCGGCGGCAGTGGATTTGGCTGGGATAATTTTACCCACGCCTCAGATTTCTCCGATATTTTTGGAAGCGGCGGTTTAGGAAGTATCTTTGAAGGACTTTTTGGTTCAGGATTCGGCGGCGGCGGTAGAAGCCGCAGAGGAAGTAACCAGGGTGAAGACCTGCAGATATCACTTTCACTTACATTAGAAGAAATAGCCAAAGGGATTAGTAAAAAAATCAAGATCAATGTGCAGGATACCTGTGAAACCTGCAATGGGACCGGCTCTCAAGACGGATCTGTAGAAACATGCAGTCAATGCCATGGATCTGGACAGGTACGCCAGATAACTCGTTCTCTCTTTGGTCAGATGCAAACTGTGGTGGAATGTCCATCCTGCCATGGAGAAGGTAAGATCATTAAGAACCGTTGTCCTAAATGCCGGGGAGAAGGACGGACAGGGAAAGCAAAAACTATCAGTATAACCATACCTGCCGGTGTTGCAGAAGGTCAATATATCAGACTTCGAGGTCAGGGAAATATTGGTAAACGGGGTGGAGAACACGGAGATATCCTGGTACATATTCATGAAAAGGATCATAAAATATTTGAGCGTCAGGAAGCTGATCTCATTTGTGAATTCCCGATAAGTTTTTCTCAAGCTGCTATGGGAACCGATATTTACGTTCCAACACTGACCGGAAAAGTTAAAATGAAGATCCCTGCAGGAACTCAAAGTAACAAGGTTTTCCGCCTGCGTTCACAGGGACTTCCTCATGTGAATTCTTCTTATCATGGAGATCTTTTCATTAAAATTCATGTGATAACCCCAACCAGATTGAATTCAGAGGAAAAGGAACTTTTCGAAAAACTATCCAAATTTGATTCAGAAAAAAAACTCAATCCGGAGAAAAACTTCTTTAGTAAAATGAAAAAATTCTTTGTATAGTATAAGATCATAATGAAATATCTTAGATCATCTAATGATAAGTATTGGAGTTAAAATGAAAAAGAAATATACGAAGTTGGCGGTTGAACATACAGAAAATTTATGCAGGCTTCCCAGTCCCAGCGGATTTACCAAACTTGCTACTGATTACCTTGTAAAAGAAGCTAAGAGAATGGGATTTGATCCGCAAATGACACGGAAGAACTCTGTACTTATAGATATCGGCGGCAAGGGAGAACCAGTTGTTCTGGCAGCACATGTGGATACTTTAGGTGTAATGGTCCGTTCAATAAAATCGAATGGGAGATTACGTTTTACCAAGATCGGCGGTTATCCCGAAAATAATATTGAAGCAGAAAACTGTATTATCCATACCCGTGAAGGTAAAGAGTACACAGGTGCGATTCAGCTTAATAATCCTGCTGTTCATGTAAATAGGGATCTGGGAAAAGAAAAACGTTCCGATGAAACTATGGAAGTGGTGATCGATGAAAAGGTGAGCTGTGAGAAAGATGTGGAAAAACTGGGAATATCAAACGGTGATTTCATCTCACTTGATCCTCGTACAATTGTTACTAAATCCGGTTTCATTAAAAGCAGACATTTAGATGATAAAGCGAGTGCTGGAATTTTACTAGCATTAGCGCAATTGGTAACTGATAAAGAAATAAAATTAAGCAGAAAAGTTTATCTGCTCTTTACCACCTATGAAGAAGTGGGACATGGCGGATCTTCCGGAGTTCCACAGGATGCTGTTGAAATGATCTCGGTGGATATGGGTGCTGTGGGCGATGATCTGAAAACTGATGAACACAAAGTTTCCATTTGCGCCAAAGATTCCGGTGGACCTTACGACTATGATGTTACTACAAAACTTATCCAACTGGCTAAAGCTGACAAACTTAATTATGCTGTGGATATTTATCCTTATTACGGCTCGGATGTGGAAGCAACTTTATCTGCCGGTTATGACATTAAACATGCCCTGATCGGACCCGGAGTAGCTGCATCACATGGTTATGAAAGAACTCACATGGAAGGACTGGAAAATACACTGAAATTATTAGAATTATATTTGAAATAAAAATTATTCCTTATCATGATCCGGTTTAAGAAAAAATTAAACCGGATCATTGCATATAGACAACAACATTTCATTATCTACTGCATTATCAACCTGCGAACCTCTAAATCATTTTCATATTGACATTTAATAATGATTTAGCTAAGTTAGGTCTTGCAAATAGTTGAGGAAGAACTTTATGCAGATCAATATAAAAAAATGCTATATTAATGGACAGAGACGCATAGCTCTGAGATTCGATTATGATATCAATACTATAGATCTTATTAAACAGCTAGAAGGACGTAAATGGTCTGCTTCCAGCAAATTCTGGCATACTCCTTTTTATGAAAACTATTTAAAAAAATTAAACAATCAATTTGAAGTAGATAACCACGACCTTTTTGGTCGGGGACACAGATGTTTTCAGTAACTTAGAAAATTGGAGGAATTGTGAAAACTTATTTCATTATTACGTTTTTTTTATTTATAGCTATATTATTCTCTCAAGTAAATTTTGAATATGACTTTTCATTCGATAGGATAAATCCTGATGATGAATATGTAAATATATGGATTGATGACCTGAATGAAGATGGAACTGATGAAATCTATGCAAGCTGTAGATATTCAAATGATATTGATAGTATAAATGTATGGGGAATTGTAACCTATGATTTAAATGGTGAAATTGTTTCTAATTTTGAACAAAGTCATCCTGATAACAAAATAATATTGAAATGTGCAATTTTAAAAAATCAAGATTCTACTTATTTAATATCTGCTTTCCGAAGGAATGAAGAAGATGGTTGGACTACTTATTCTAATTTAGATATTGAAATCTATGATTTCTATACGCTTGATTTAATTGATAACATTTCCTTGGATATTGGTTCTTATGGCTGGGAGTCAGGATCAAGTTTATCCAATGTTAATTATATAAAACCAATCATCATTCAGGACATTTTAACAATGAATGTAGGAATAACAAAATATAGTTTCTTTTATGATCAATTTGATGGTTCACAAATCTATACAACTAAACTTAAAAAATTCTCATTTGATAATGAAACACTTCAGTTTATAGAAAGTATTGATAATTGTGGTAGATCTTTAATAATATACAATGGATTTGATTATTTGATTTCTTCTGG
Organism: Candidatus Tenebribacter davisii; assembly: GCA_030765535.1. GTDB lineage: Bacteria > Cloacimonadota > Cloacimonadia > Cloacimonadales > TCS61 > Tenebribacter > Tenebribacter davisii. The sequence continues at coordinate 16,211 of JAVCCH010000211.1, read as the reverse complement.
ATATCGCTCTAATCAAAGTAGTTATGGTATGGGGCAGGCAAGCAGTTCTACAAGAAAATATTATATAAAACTTCTTACTTTAGAAAATCCGTCGGAAGTAATAGAAATTCTCTATTTACAAGGTAGTGCTTCTTCTGATATGGGAAGTAGCTCTTTCAATAATTATCCAACAAGTTTCACTATTCTGAATAATAATGATGAAAACTACTTAGAATCAGGATTAGCAACCTATTATCGATTAAAAGATGATGATTCTGGAATACAATATGTTTTCCGAAACTACTCACCAGATTTTTCCGATACTCTTTGGACAGATCTTAATACTTACTCAATTGAGGGAAGAATTACTGCAAGAACTTGTATTTCAGTAAATAGTGAAAATCATTATATAATGTATTTCAATGACAATCAACTTGAAATTAGAGACAGAACTAATGGAAATATCATTCATTATCAAAATTCTTCTATTAATCCTTTTTCAATTCAAAGAAAATCTGATGAAGAGTTGCTATTCATAACTAATAACGACGAAGAAACAGGTTATGATGTTTATATGCTGAATGGAGAAATTCAAGTTTCAGCAGAAGAAAATCAAATATCAACTCCGAGTTTTGAATTACAAAATTATCCAAATCCATTCAACCCATCAACCACAATTGAGTTTTCAATTCAAAACGATTCTCAGATCGATCTTACAATTTTCAATATTAAAGGACAAAAAGTGAAGCAGCTTTTCAGCGATCAACAGACAGCAGGTCAGTATTCAATCATCTGGAATGGCGATAATGAATCAGGAGAATATGTGAGTTCTGGAATTTATTGCTATCAATTGAAGATAGATGGCAAAACTGAAGCAGTAAAAAAATGTTTGTTGTTGAAATAGATAAGATGATTGTAAGCATGTCAGTTAATTTTCACAGCGCACGCAGAATATTAGCAGTAACATTTAAGGAGGAATAATGACACGAATGGGTAAGTTATCCATGGTAATATTTTTTTTGATTCATGTTTCATTATTGTTTGCTCAAAATAGTACTTGGTATCAAACTTATAATCCGTTTGCTGATCCTGATAGAATTTCTGAAACTTATTACATTCATTATGTATGGACTTTACCAAATAATAATTTTCAAGTAGTTGGTTCATTATATTGTCAGGAATGGTGTTTTGATGATTACTTTGATGTATTTTATGGATTTACAATGGTGTTAGATGATAATGGCAATATGGTCAATTTCTCACAAAAATACTGGTTTGATATTGATATAACCAAAATCCCAGATATAGGTTATGCTAGAACAGCTGGTTTTGATATCTCTGGCACAGGATTAAATAAGCTGTTAAACAATGAGTTCAATCCCATATCATCATTCGGTGCATGGAATACCCAGTTTTATTCCGTTAATTATCTCGAATCAGATAATTCAATATTGCTATCAGGAAGACCATACTCAGGAGACTTCTTTTTGCAGAAATTTGATTTAGAACTAAATCAGATCTGGCAATTTTATTACGACTTACCACATTTTATTGAAACGGTAATTTCAGATAATGGATATACAATTTTAGGTTTAAATTCACTTACCACCATAGATAACCTTAAATTATTGCATATTGATTCAAATGGAGAAATCCTATGGGAACAAGAATTGGATTATTTTAGTCCTGAAGTGGCTGTTTTTGATAGAGTATCTTTTATAAGTACAGCTGATAATGGTTATTTAATTGGAGGAAGAATCCACTATGCAGGGTCTCCTGGTTATAATGGTTTTGCATTAAAAACATATCCTGATGGAAGTTTACAATGGTTAAATATTTATGAGGACTATTATTCAATAAACGGTTTTATTGAAAATGAGAATGGTTACATTCTTTGGGATACAGAAGGCACTTGTCATATGTTATCAATTGATCTACAAGGTGAATTATTATGGATTCACAATTTTGATTTCTCAGATTATAATGAAATCCATACAGTAACAAAATTATCAAATGGATATTTAATCAGTGGTCAACCGATTGGTTCCAATTGTTATTTTGCAAGAATTGATAATGAAGGTCAGGTGTCAATTCAAAATGATTTAATCATAACAACAATCTTAACAAACCATCCAAATCCATTTAATCCATCTACTACAATTGAGTTTTCTATTCAAAATGATTCTGAAGTTGAACTTACAATTTATAACATTAAAGGGCAAAAGGTTAAAACAATAGCAAATGATTTATTTGAAAAAGGGATTTATTCTATTCTCTGGAGTGGAGATGATTATAATGGTAAGCTCGTAAGTTCAGGAATATATTTTTATAAATTGAAAGTTAATGGCAAAACTAAGGCAGTTAAAAAATGTTTGCTGTTAAAATAAGAGAGATGCTATAGAATATCCTCAGTAAAATCTATTAATTTAATCTAATATTCCTACCGGTCACCGGAAGTGTTAACACCTCCGAAGCTGTCATTGAACTTTTCATTTCACTGATCTCCTTTCTATGTATTTCAAAAAGATCAATCCAAAAAAGAACCAGATCCCAACAACAATCCACCAGCATTGAAAGTAGATATCATTTTTAGGTGTGTGGTCTAATCCAATAAGTGGTAAGAGAAGAAATTCAACTAAAAGATCTATCAGGAGAAGAACAATAAAACCACTCAACCAAATTATAAGCCTCTTTTTATTTAACTTGCTTTTCATTTTTTTTTAGTGTTGCATATTTAATAAATTTATTATTCCTGATTATGATAAATATTTTTCACATTGCCTCGATTTAATACGATAATGGATAATACTCCTAATAAAGTTCCATAAGGGAATGAAAAACATTCAATACAACTAATCACTATACTAAAAGTTCTATTTTTTCTTTGTTTTAGAAATTTGCTGGAAAATATTTTTGCTATACCAAGTGCTATAGCAAATGTTAAACATATAACCATAATGGATATGAATACTGTTCTAAATTCAATTGGGAAGTTACTATTCAATGGATTTTCAGCAGCATCAAATCTATCACCAAAAATAAAGGCAAAAGTGATAATCCCAAAATATAATGCCATGAATACAGAATATGCCAGTGTAAAAATACCTGAAATTAATTGAAATAATGACAGTAAGTTTAGGTGCTCATTATCTACTATTGTCTGCTTTGAAATTTCTTCATTCATCATTAATCCTCCTGATTGTAAGCTTAAATGCTACCAACCGCCGGAAGCTCCACCACCTCCGAAACTGCCTCCGCCACCGGAGAATCCGCCGAAACCTCCACCAAATCCGCTGCTGCTGCTTCTACTGCCGCCGCCCAGCATGCTTCCCAGAAAAAGGGCTGTAAATAAACCACCTCGTTTTCTACCTCTACCCAGTCCGCCAAAAATGAACATGATCAGGAATACAATTAATCCAAACGGGATCTGTTTCCGTTTTCCAGCCTTTTGCTGTTGGTTATATTTTGCCAGCTCTTCATCGGTGATCTCAAATTCTTTAGTTACAAGTCCACTTATCGCCAGCAGACCGCTGGTGATCCCACTGGTGAAATCTCCCTGTTTAAATTCGGGGACCATATAATTTCTGATAATATAACCGCTTTTTGCATCAGTGATAATTGATTCGAGACCATAACCGACTTCAATGCGGATCTTTTTTTCTTTTAAGGCAACGAGCAGAAGTACTCCGTTGTCAAATTCTTTCTGACCGAGTTTCCAAGCTTGTGCAACCCTTAAGGAATAGTCTTCCAGATTTTCACCTTGTAAAGAGGGAATAATAAGCAAAGCAACCTGCGAAGATGTTTTCCCTTCCACATCCCTCAAAAGAGCTTCCAATTTTCTTTCATTTTCAGCGTTAATAATTCCGGCATTATCATTAACTGCACTTTTAAGTTTTGGAACATCCAGAGATAATAAAGCTGTTACACTAAAAACAAACAGGACAGAGATCAATATTATTTTTTTCATTTTATTTCTCCAGTACATCGATATCATCAGTTAGTTCATTTTTATCATCAGCCTGGATGGGGAAGTGTTCTGCCAGTAAGTTCCCGCATTCATCAATTGATCTTGTTAGATGTGTGGTGATATCATTTTCCTTAATCCCTTTTATGATGTTATTCACAATGTCCTGCCATTTATCTTTTGAGATCATGGCATTTATTCCGCTGTCAGCCAGAAGTTCAACTCTACGTTCCATTATTGAAATAAATATAAGTATTCCAGTTCTATCTTTAGTATTAAAAACCCCTGATTCCATGAAATAACGGGTAGCTCTTTCCTGTACTTTTTGTAATCTTATTCTTTTGGGAACTATAAGTCGGTCAATGCTGGAAATGTTCCCGAAGAAATAGAACAGTGCTATTACTATGAAAGTAGAAAAGCCATAGAACATGATCAGATAATGCACTGAGTAATCCCAGAATTTTCCCTGCAGCCATTGATCTATACTGCCGGCAAAGAACATCATTGCTACAAAATAGATAAAACCAATTATTACAGCAAATATTAATTCATAGATCGCATAGTTATAGCTCTCTTTGATCATAGCGGTAGCGATCTCACCGGATGTTTTACTCTCCGCTTTATTCACAGCTGAGCTGATCTGTTTCATATCCTCTTTACTTAATTTAAAACCTGACATCTTAATCTCCTTTTACCCGCGAAATACGCGAAAAATACGAAAATAAAATATAAAAAATTCTCAAACTATTTACCACTAATTAAGCAGGTATTCATCTATTGATTCCTGTAAAGGCAATTCTCTTAGATTCAAGTTTTGGATAATGTCCAAAATTAATAAGAATTCCAAGTTTAAAGCCTGTTGCATTTATATAATTAAAAAGCTGTGCATAATGTTCATCTACAAGCTTGTTAACAGCTTTAATTTCAATTATAATCTTTTCAAAACAGATAAAATCTGGACGATAGACTTTATTCAATTTAGTATTTCTATAATATAGAGCTATTTCCGGTTGAGCTTGAAAGGGAATTTGTTGATAATTAAATTCCATATCTAAACATTCCTGATAAACAGGTTCAAGAAAACCAGAACCCTTATCTTTATAAACATTAAAACATGCTCCCATAATCCGATAACTTTCGTCGGGATAAATCAAATCACTCAACTTTCCTCCCAATATTTACCCGCGAATTACACGAAAAATACGAACGTTTTCATATTCTAATTTCTTTCGTTTTTTCGCGTTTTTTCGCACATTTCGTGGGTATCTTTACTAAAACTCTACTTTCGGAGCTTCCTCTGCACCTTCTGTAGATTTAAAATACTGTTTTTCATCAAAGCCGAACATATTAGCAATGATAACTTTTGGGAATATTTTAATGTAGGTATTGTAATTTCTGGCGGCTTCATTAAATCTTTTACGCTCAACTGCAATCCGGTTTTCTGTACCTTCTAATTGATCCTGTAGAGCCAAAAAATTCTGATTTGCTTTAAGGTCAGGATATTTTTCCATTACAACCATCAATCTCTGTAATGCACCACCCAGACTGCTTTGTGCCTGCTGGAATTTTTGGAACATGGCCGGATCATTAAGAACTTTCTCGGAAATATTAAAAGTACCACCGGCTTTTGCCCGTGCTTCTGTAACCGCTGTGAATGTTTCCTTTTCATGTGCAGCATAACCTTTTACAGTATTCACAAGATTAGGAATTAGATCATATCTACGCTGATATACGTTTTCAACCTGACTCCATTTTTCTTTAACACCCTCATCCAGTGTTACCATTTTGTTGTAATTCCCAATTATACTTGAAATCATGATTATTATAAGAACAACAACTACTGCGATTGCGATCAGGCAACCTGTTTTTGCGTTTTTACTCATTTTAAACTCCTTCTATTGTAATAAACTTTCATCAAAATTTGAACCAAGATAACTTCTCCAATCTGACCACGAACTTTCTTTTTCATCACCATCACTATAAATGAGACGGTAATCACCATGTTGTTGAAGGTCTATAAATAAATATGTGAAATAACCTGATATTCTATACTTCCAGATTTGGTAATCTTTTTTTGTAAGTTTTGTATCTGAGCCAGTTTCCAATTTAAGGATTTCGAATGGTTTTCCATGTTTAATATGAATTCTGCCTATATCAGTTTTCCATCCTTCCCTGAAATGCGAAAAATGTTTATTGCAATAATCAATTCTAATAAGCAATTCTAATAGGAATTCATTATCTTCTGTGGTCGGATTTGGATCCTGAGCTTTCCAAAAAGCAGAAATATAATCCCACTTGTTTTCCTCATCCAGTTTTTTATAGTACTTTTTCTGATTTGGGGAAAGAAAAAAATTAACAAGTTTATACTCATCTTTCAATTTATCAAAAATGTGACCTCTTTTTGGTTGTGTTAATAATTCATCAGCTGGGAGATGAATAAACAAACCAAACAAAATCATCATTAACAAATATTTTTTCATTTTACTTTTTTCCTTTTATAGCTAATTTCAATTATTGCCAGGATCATAATTGCTGCACTTATCCATTGAATAGGTGAAAGTATATGATGATTAATAAAATAGTCAAATATAATTGCAGAGATCGGGAAGAACAATTCACAAATAGTGGAAGTAATAGCTTTAACTTTATTGAGCCCGAAATAGTAGATAAATATTGCTCCTGAACCGGTAGTAATTGCAATGATGAAAAAGAATAACCAATTGGTTGAAGTAACGTTTTGGAATTCACCTAATTTTCCAATTACAAGAACATAGATAAACATAATAAGAGTAGTTAAGCCAAAACGATAAAAATTTGTCGTATAATAAGGTAAACGATTAAGAGCTTTTTTACCAAGCACAGTAGCACTTCCAAAAGAAAAAGCAGCGACAAGAGCCCATAATGCTGCTTTTATTAAATTTACATCTTCTATCATATTCGGTTTCTGAAATCCAAAAGTTAGAAAATAACTGGCAATAAGAGCTAATATTCCCCAAAAGATAAATCTTAGTTTAATTTTTTCTTTCAAGAAGACAGCAGCTAAAATAATAGCAAATAAAGGCTGGAGTTTTTGCAGTAAAACAATTACGGAAAGGTGATCAAAATGAACCAGGAAAAGGGCTTTAACAATTGCCAGTGTTCCAAGCGCTCCACCAAAAAAAGCAATTCCAGCCAAGACCAGGAGATCAGATCTTGTGAAATCTTTCAGTTTTTTATATTCTTTAAACAGGAAAATATTCATTAAAATAAATGGTATTAAGTGCAACATGAACACAACAAAACCAGTATTTAAATTGTACAAACGCGGAGTAAGTACAACTCCGTCAAATCCCCACAGAGTTGCTGCCAGGATTATTGCTGTTGCTCCGAGATATCTATTTTTTTTCGATTCTTCAATTTTCATTTAATTTTCCTATTAATATTTCTTTGAACTTGCGTCGAGTCAATGCTTGGTGCGAGAACAAAACTTTCATCAAAGCAATTCTCGGCTCACATTTGAGTCACGGCTTTGGGAGTCAAGTCTTACTGATCTTATAAATAATATTCCTATTTTGTTGATATGCCAGCATTTTTTTCAGGCAATCATTTTTTGCACCGAAAACTACTATTTTATTCTTCATATTTTTTCATTTTACTATGTTTAACAAAACTCATTTTATATTAGTTCACATCTGCTTTTTCTTTGATTGTTTTTTAATATATTTCTCAACAATTATCTGAACATCTTCATTCATTGGTATGTTAGTGACTGTTCGTTGCCTAAAGCTTAGATCATCTCGCCGGCAAATTCTTCACCGTTACGCACAAATATGGTTGTTTTCAATCCAGCAGAAAGTTCTTCCAGTCTGGTTACATATTCCTTTTCTTCACCTTCCAGAGGAAGTTTTAATCCCATGAAAACCAGACTGGCATTACGGCTATGTTCGTGTATCACTTCAGTCACAGACTTATCCTGAGGTTTAATAATTATTTTTGGTTCTACCTTAATGCGTACTTCATTGATCATCTCATTCACATTTTTTAACATGAATTCGCGATCTTCTTCTCTGAGAATGATCGTATGAACAATGATCTTTGCGTTTTTCCACTCATCATTTAAACTAAGTAAATGAGCCAGAAGTAACATTAGATCTCCATTGCTGTGTTTACCACGCCACCAGATATCCATTCTTTCTCTTCCTGTTGTCTCAGGTAATTCATTAAATCTGACCAATAATGAACTTTTTTGTAAACGTGAAATTGTACGGATAGTTTTGAGCATAGAGATCATTCGTTTTCTTTTCTCTGACCAGCCAAACATGATGGTATTGGAATGAAGTCCGGCAATGCCATTTGCCTGTGTAATACTTAATGTTCCCTCTTCAAATGTCGATACAACATTGATCTCATTAAATGCCCGGATACCGGCTTGTTCCAGAATATTATTCATCTCTTCTGTTTTATTTTTAATATCTATCTCTTCTTTAATAATGTTACCAATTATCATCTTGCAGACTGTTAATATTCCACGTCGTTGATTCAAGAAATTTGCCAGTTGAACCAAAGGTAATCGTTTTTTCACATCACCGGCAAAGACCAGAATATTGGGTCGCCAGTTGCGAGGATTATTTTTATGTTTTTTTAATTTTAATAAGGCAAAACGAGCTAAAGTTCCCCAAAATCCTGCTCTTACATCACCCCATTCTGTACGCATGGAGCGTTTCCTCAGAACGAGGAAAATGATTATTTCAAAAGTAATTCCAAAAATACAGGCAATAGGGTTTATAAGGAACATTACAGCAATTGCGCCGAATGAACCCAGCAACGAAATAAACCAGGGAACTTTGATCTTTGGTCGATAAGATGCGTCACCTGTCAGGTTTTCTATAGCAGCACTGAAATTTATCATCACATAGAGTGTTAGGAAAAGGATCGTTACAAACTGAGCGACTGCATTCAAATCACCTAACGCAACAGCAACTAAAGCAATAGCACCACTTATCCAAGTAGAAATAGTTGGCTGACCCGTTTTAGAAAGCTTTGCCAAAAAAGATGGAGCTAGTCTATCCTGAGCAAGTGACTGAAGAACACGGGGTCCTCCTAAAACACTGCCAAAAGCGGAAGAAAGAATTGCACCAAAAATACCGGGGACAACCAGGATAGAACCAAATATTGCTATTCTTGTCCATGTTTCAACTCCGGTTGAAGCTAGACCTTCCGGATCCATTTTAACAGTAGTTGCCAATATCACAGGTACGAATAAGTAAATGATCATACCTGTAATAACTGCTAATAAAGTTCCTTTAGGAATAGATTTGCGGGGATCCTTTAGATCTCCGCTCATACCGATTCCAGCCGTAAAACCTGTAACAGCCGGGAAGAAAACAGCGAACACGTACCAAAATCCCTGGGGAGCTGTACGGAATGTCATTTCCATTTCAGGTGAATGAAATTTCCCTGAAAATACTCCAATCGATAATGCCAATATTGATATTCCAACAGCTATCAAGATAGGAACTTGTAGTTTAAGGGTAAGACCGGCACTTTTTCCTGAGATTATTGTGATAATAATGATGATAATTATGGTTATTAGTTGAATCATATATGAGGGCATTACTCCTGAAGATTCAGGCCAGAACATCACTATTGCTTCTGCTAAACCAAAACTATAAAATGTTATGCTGAGGGTTCTGCATAAATAAAGTGGAATACCAATAGCTCCGCCCAATTCCAATCCCAGGCTGCGAGATATCAGGTAGTATTCTCCACCTACTCCAATACGCATATTGGTGGCAATAGCAGATGCACTTAGAGCAGTTATAAAGGTTATCGAACTGGCTAAAATAACTATGATAATTGTGAATCCAAGACCAACATTGCCAATAACCCAACCGAAACGCAGGTACATTACAAGCCCGAGAATTGTAAGAACACTTGGAGTATAAACTCCTAAGAAAGTTCCAAATTTCTCTGCTACTGGTCTTTTTTGATCATCAATATTTATTTCATTATTCATAACTGTCTTAAATAATTATTAAAGTTATTTGTGTCAAATTAAAGTGAAGTTGATATTAGGTAAAAAAGTTCCCACACTTTTAAGCATGGGAACTATATATTTGTACTTGAGCCTGAGATTCTTCATAAGAATCACCTGAGGAATTCCTCAGAAAGACAGGCTAAAGTTATTATAACCATTGCGAAATTTTTACACACCCCGAATCGAACAAGTTCAATTCACCCCTCTCAGAGGGAAATCAGCAACACATAATATCTTTGCGTCTTAGTGTACTTAGCAGTTAATTTAATTCTCCTTGATCCAGTTAACCAATCCCTTCGCAGCAAAAATTGCCATTAATTCTTCAGGTAGTGGAGCGAATTTGAATTCTTTATCATTGATCTTCACATAACCTTCTTCCAAACTAACATCAACTTTATCTCCCAGTTTGTAAGCATTTACAATTTCAGGTAATACAATGATGGGAAGTCCCTGATTTACTGAAGAGCGATAAAAAATACGATTTACAGATTTCACGATAACTGCTTTCACTCCAGCGCGAGCAAGACCTACAGCAGGATGTTCACGAGAGCTGCCGCAACCAAAATTTTCACCAGCAATTAGCACATCTCCAGCTTTTACTTTTTTTATAAAATTCTCATCGAAATCCACAAATAAATATGGCATGATCGCTTCCGGATCTGAACTGAGAACCTGGTAAGTAAGATTGCCGGCAAACATCTGGTCAGTGTTCAAATTATCAACATCAGAGTAATTCCAGGTTGCTTTTTCTCTTCTATTATCATCAGGTTGAATATCTACAGTTGTGCTTTGAGATTTGGGATATGGATATTTATCTGCAAAAGCTTTTCCACGCGGATCTGTGATTTCACCGGCAATTGCACTATAAGCAACGCAGGCAGGAGAAGCCAGGAAAATCTGGGCTTCTTTGTTTCCCATGCGGCCTTTAAAGTTACGATTTGCTGTGGAGATAACCGTATATCCATCAGCAGGGATACCCTGACCTGTTCCCAAACACGGACCGCAGGAAACTGCCAGCACGCTGGCGCCTGCGTTCATGATTTTAGTAGTTAAACCTTCTTCGATCATCTGAAGATAAATTTCTTTGGATGCTGGAATTACCAAGAGTTGGAAACCATCAACAACTTTCTTTCCATCCAGAATTTCAGCGGCAATGCGTATATCTTCCAACCGTCCATTTGTACAGGTTCCGATAAGACCTTGATTAAGTTTTGTCCCCTGAACTTCGGAAACAGCTTTCACGTTATCCACATGATGCGGAGCTGCAACCAGTGGGAAGATCTCATCAAGATTGATCACGATCTCTCGTTCATATTTTGCATCTTCATCAGCCCAGATCCCATTCTTGATCTTTTCTCCAAGGAATTCTTCCAGAACTTCATCAGGTGGGAACACAGCATTTTTAGCACCCATTTCGGAAGCCAGATTTGCCAATGTCATTCTTTGAGGCATAGATAGAGTTTTTACACCTTCACCATGATATTCAATACTCATATAATTTGCTCCTGCAGAGCCGATCATTCCGATTATCCACAAAGAAATATCCTTGGCATATACACCGGTATTCAATTTCCCGTTCAATACTATTTTAAGTGTATTTGGAACACGGAACCAGGTTTCACCACGTTTCCAAATTCCGGCTGATTCTGTCCTGTCGATCCCGGCAGAGAGTGTATTGAAAGCACCCGCAGTACAGGTGTGACTATCACTTCCCACAATTATCATTCCCGGCTTAGCATGATAACTCATCACCTGATGACAGATTCCGTCACCAACATCATGAAATTTAGTAATACCCTGTTCATTCACAAAATCTCGGATCGTTTGATACTGATTTGCCAGCTTAGCATTTGTGGGTGGTGCATTATGATCAAGAACCACCAGAAGTTGATCAGGATCAGTAACTTTCTCTCCACCCATTTTATTGAAAGTGTTTTTTATACTGGCAGTATTATCGTGCGTAAGAACGATATTTGGTTTACGGAAAACTATCGTACCTCTCTCTGCATTTAGTATCTTTTCAACAAAAGTTTTTCCCATAATTCCTCCTTATAGGAATGTGAAATTTGAAATGGCAAATTTGAAATTATTCATTTAGAAGAATCCTTAATTGATTTTGTGATAGCCCCAATAATTCTACGAATTTCCATACAGTCATTAAGTAAATCTTTGGCTGTCTCTTTAGAAATAATGTTAGAATCGCGAAGTAATCTTAACCAGTAATGGGTTTCTCTGGCTTCCTTGTAGGCAATATAAAGCTTTGCATAGAAGTCTTTCCTGGTTTGTCCACCAACAGCTTCTTCAACATTTGCACCAATACTGGTCCCACATCTGAGAAGCTGCCTTAGCAAATCCCGGTATTTGTAATCTTCATATAATTCTTTATAAATCTCTATGATTTTCAGTGAAAAGGCATAACTCTTTTCTAGGATTATATTTTTTTTCTCCATACTCATCTTCCATTCATTTAAAATTTCGAATTTCACACTTCAAATTATTTTAGAAGTCCGTTTTTCTTGTAAATTTCCATTTGAACATCAAAGAATTTACTGATCTCAACTTTCTTACCATTCGTCAGATTTTCCAGTATTCCATTTTCGATATTTATTTTTACTTTGTCTCTTTGCTTGAGCTGTAATTCAGCAAGGTTGGCGTAAGTAAGAATTGGGAATGCCGCATTTATAGCGTTACGCTCATAAATTGCACCAAATGATTCAGCTAATATTATCTGAATACCAAGTGATTTGAAACAATCTACAGCCTGCTGGCGCGAACTTCCGGCACCAAAGTTTTTCCCTGTGATCACAATATCTCCAGATTCTGCTTTTGTGGCAAAATCTTTCCAACCTTCCAGATTATCAAATGTGTATTGTCCCATTTCGTTGATGTTGGTGATAGTTAAATAACGATTATGAAAAATCATATCTGTATCAATATCATCTTTGTCAATCAACCAAACTTTTCCTTCAATAACAATAGGTTTCTCTGAAACTACTTTATTTTTTGGGGAAATTTCTGCTTTTTTGATTTTTCCTGTAGCCTTAAATTCTGCCGGTTTTTCCGGAATTCTATCAGGAGTTGTAACGTAACCAGCAATTGTTGATGCAGCAACTTCTGCTGGAGAACCAAGAAAAACATCTCCCTTTCCCTGCTTTCCTGTAAAGTTTCTATTACCCGTACTTATTGTAACTTCACCAGGTCCATTTTGCCCGATCTGTCCGGCTGCACAACCGGCACAACCTGCATTTCCTACTAAAGCACCGGCACTTTTGAAAATGTCAATTATCCCCTCTTTTAGGCATTGATTCCAAACTTCATCGGTGGAAGGAACTATTTTCAAAATTACTCCAGGAGCTGTTTTTCTTCCATTAAGTACTTTTGCAACTTCTCTCATATCCTCAATTCTTCCATTTGTACAACTTCCGATGAAACCTGAGTCGATTTTTGTTTGGAAGACTTTGTCAATACTTACAGAATCATCAGGATGACCCGGGCGGGAAACCATCGGTATAAATTTGGAAATATCCAATTCTAGCTCTTGATCGTAAACAGCATCTTTATCAGCTTCAACTTTAGTTAGCTTTTTGCCAGAACGTGTTTCGCAATATTCCATTACTTCATCGGAAGGAGTAATAAGCACAATTATTGCACCCATTTCTGTTGCCATTGATGAAATCGTGATCCTTTCATCTAAACTAAGTTTTTCAACCTCTTCACCATACAATTCTACAGCGTAACCGAGAAGTGTATTGGCTCCGAATTTATTAAGAAGATTCAGTACAATATCTTTGGCATAAATGTTTTTGGGTCGCGTGCCTTTGAAGGTAAGTTTCACGGATTTGGGAACTTTGAACCAGCTTTTCCCGCTTGCCCAGGCAGCAGCAATATCCTGATCTCCCATTCCCTGTCCGAAAGCGCCGATCGATCCGAGAATATTGGCGTGTGAATCCGTTGAGATAAAAGTGCAACCCGGAGTTGCCAAACCTTTATCTATCACAAGATGCGTTCCAATACCGGAATTCACATCATAAACTTTTATCCCTTTTTCTCGTGCATATACTCTGCAAAATTGCTGACTTGTTGCATATTTTGGATCGGACGTTGTTGGATAGCAGTCAAAAGTGAAGAATGTTTTGCTGATATCTTTAACTTCCAACCCATTATTAATTAGATTCTTTACTACATTAGGTCCGCCAAAATCTCTGGCAACACGTACATCGATTCCAATATCGATGATCTCACCTGGAATTACTACATCTTTTGTGGAGTGATTTGCCAGGATTTTTTCAATTAATGTTAAAGCCATAAGTCCTCCTTGTTTATTAGCTCGATCTGCTAGATCGAGCATGAGCGCTCAAGCTGATCGCTCTATACTTTTAATCTACTTTTAAACGGCAGGAAAGTCATGAAATCAGCATGATGAACAAGATAAGCTTCAGTTGTCCTTTTCACCATGTCACCTTCCCCAGCGTGAGTAGCAATAATATGACAAACTTCAGGCGGGCATCCACATTCTTCTGCCAGAGAAACACCGCTGAAAGGATGCCGCAGGTATTTTCCATATGTTCCCTGAACAGCTTTTCCATTTTCATCCAGAACGTATTCCAGCAGTTTACCAACATCAGCTAAAATAGCGCCGGCAATGAGTACATCCATATTCACAGGAAGTTCACCATGATAGAATTCATTACATTTTTCACCAGCTGCTTTAGCTATATGAACCACACTGCGTTTATGATCCATAAAAGTCACTTTCAGATCAGGTCCACATAAAAGTGTAAATGGAATATTATTCAAGTCTTCGGGAGAAAGAATACTTCTTTCCAAAGCAAGTCTCCATGTCTTTGCAACTTTTTCTCTTAGATCCTCATCTTCTATCCAGGCGATTTCCGGCCAAAGTTCCATGATTTTCATTTTATCCTCCTATATCAAATACGTTCCAAAGAAAACTTGGGAACGTGAACTAAATTATTTTATAACGATGCAATAATTGCATCGGTCATTTCTGATGTTGAAGCTGCGCCTTGATCAAGAACTTCCTGGCATCCACGAAGTTTCATCATATCATAAGCTTGGATTTTACCATCTTCAACGACTTTTGCAACTGCTTTTCTGATCTTGGCAGCTTTTTCAGCTTCGTTAATATGATCAAGCATCATGCAGGCAGACATTACCATGGCAATTGGATTTACAATGGAAGGATTCAGATTTTCATATTTTGGCGCTGAACCATGAGTCGGTTCGAATATTGCAACTTCTTCTCCAATATTGGCACTGCAGGCAAATCCGAGGCCACCAATAAGACCGGCAAATCCGTCAGAAACAATATCGCCGAACATGTTACCAGCGATGAGAATACCGTATGTTTCAGGATTTTTTGTAAGCCACATCATTTGAGCATCAATATTAGTGAAATTGAATTGGATTCCATCATATTCTTTTTCCATTTCTCGGCAAATAGCAAGCATCATTCCGCTAGTTTCACGGATTACATTGGGTTTTTCACAAAGAGTAACTTTTTTATAACCAAATTTCTCTGCATAATCAAAGGCAGCACGACAAATCCTTTCTGAATATTTTTTTGTAAATATACGGGTAGAAATTGCTACTTCATCTTTAGGAGACCAACCGAAATTTTTGGCAAATTTAGGATGTGTCATCAATGCATCATAAACCTGCTTTGGAGGATCAGTCCATTCAACACCACCATATAACCCTTCAGTATTTTGACGAAAAACAACAACATCAACTTCAGGTTCTTCAATTACTCCACCTTTACCACGACGGATAAAATTGAGTGGATTTCCCTTAAGTGTACGGCAGGGGCGAATACACAGATCAAGTTTGAAATGCTGACGTAATCCTACGATTGGGCTATAATAAACATAGCCTTTGTCAGCCAAAGCAGGATCAAGTTCTTTTGCAGCTTCGCTTTTTGGTTTGGAAGTAATTGCCCCGAAAAGAGCTATTTTATGCTCTTCTAAAAGTTCTAAAGTTCTTTGAGGAAGGGGGTTTCCTTCGTTACACCAGAATTTCCAGCCAATATCAGCATGAACATATTCAGCCTCGAAACCTACTGCATCCAACACTCTTAAGGTTTCATCTAAGACCACTTTACCTATGCCGTCTCCCGGCATTGTTACGATCGTTCTTTTACTCATTTTCTTTTCTCCTCGTTTTATTTTATCAGTATCATTTTATTTGTTTTTTCGAAATTATTTGTTTTCAATCTATAAAAATACAAGCCAGATG
>JAVCCH010000006.1 GCA_030765535.1 Candidatus Tenebribacter davisii | reverse complement strand
TGGCAGCTGCCAAACATTATGTGCAACTTATTTTTTAACTATCTTAAAATTGGCATCATCCAAGTATTGCAAAATACCTTCCGTTAATTGGTTGACTTGGTTTAAGCAAAACCTCTCAGTTGCATATAAGGCATTTTGTATTGGCTCTGAAATGGTTTCAACACCCAAATCATTTTCATCAGGCAACACACTATCAATATGTTCTCTGAGTTTTTGGTCTTGAAGAAGCTTGATGCTATCATTAACTCCTTTAACATATCCATCAAATTCGAGTGTATTTTTAGCATCACACCCGTCCCTCATTTCTCTTAGTCTTTTAATTACTTCCATTCTCATCTCCTTTCGCTACACATAACACTACGTCAGCGTGAACGCAGTACGCCTGTAGTTAGTGAAAATCAGAAACTAAGGAGTTGAGATGAAACCAAAAATTAAAATACTATTACTTTTAGTAACTATAATAGCTCTTAACTCTTGTGATGGTGGTTGCATGATGGGGTTCTTAGATGATGGAGACATTGATAGCCCACAACACTTTACTTGGATATGTACAATTAATTCCGATGGTACTGGATTACATTACTTGAGTGAAGGTGGTGGTAATCTGCAGTACACAGCAGATGGAACTAAAATTGTTGTAGGTCTTTCTAATGGTTTCAAAATTATTGATGCTGAACTTGGTACTGTTTTAGTGGATATTGATACATTATCTAACACTTCTTATTATACATTATCTAATCATGATGATATATGTTATGCATCTTACTGTGAAAGTACCAGATCAAGTGATTTATTTTTATTAAATTCAACTGATTATATAATTGAAAATATAACGGTTACTGATTCAATAGGTGAAAATTTCCCTTCGTATTCTCATGATTATAGTAAAATTGTTTATAAACAAGTTGTTGGTAATGTTAATTCATTAAACATGATTGAGTTGGTTACTAACCAAATTACTAATATATGCTCAGTGAACCTTGGTTATACATATCCACAATTCTCTTTAGATGAATCTCAGATAATATTCAGTACCTATAACTCATACAATTTGTATGATATCAACAATCAGGTCAATACTGTGACTTATGAAGGTAACAGGGAACATTATCCCGCTTCAATTTATGAAGATATTATGACTTTTAGTGCAGATAATCATATTTGTAAAATGAACATTGATAGCAGTGAATTGATTGATTTGGGTCAAGGGCATCATCCTCAATTCTCACCTGATGGCTCTACAATAGCTTATGATGGATTGTATATAATGAACAGTGATGGAACTGATAAACAGAAATTAACGGATGAATTTGGAGAGTATCCACACTTTTCTCCTGATGGTTCTAAGATCGTTTTTATAATGGAAAGATATGAAGACGATTAAATTTCCACTAACAAGCGTGTCGTCGGTTTGGTCTCACAGTGGTTTTGTCTTGAACCTTCCGGTTCAAGGTTTAGGTTGTTTGTTTACGGCTGGAATCCTTCTGATTCCGCCGCACACGCAGAACATTAGCAGCAAGCTGTTGTGCAAGAGGAATATATGAAATATAAAAAAGCAACATTGATAATTATGTTTATGTTTGCAATAAATTTACTTATATCAGAAGTAAATGTCACACCTATTACTCATTTTGCACAGGCACAGCATTATGGTCAAAAAGCAATTACTATTTCAGATTCAATAATTGTTTGCAGATCTGTAACAGGGGTCGATATTTTCAGAATACTACCTGACAATGATATATTTCTCGAAAGTCATTTAGACATTTTATCTCCCCTAACAATGAGAGTTAAAAACAATCATATCTATTTATCTTCAATCATTAGAACTGAGGAAAATGAAATAATGCGTTTTTCTCAAATTGATATTACAAATATATCTCAACCTGAAATTATTAGACAAATTGATTTTAATTACCCTGAAAGAAGTGTCTTTATTGAGATTTTCAATTCGAATCAATTGTTCATGTACGAACATATCACAGAAGAATTAAGCATTATACATATTTACGAATTACCTCAGATGGAATTGATCAGTTCTATAGAATCGAATGTGAGACATCTATTTGCATTGAATGATACAATAGCACATTATTATGATGATTGGGGTGAAGAACCTACACAAAACTTACAACTTTTTGATGTTTCAAATCCTTTACAAATAGAATTAATACAAGAAATAAATGTTGCACAATACCATAGTGTGGGGGGTAGACCAAAAGAATTTATTTCTTTTAATGATAGCATGCTAGCTGCTGCCGGGAATACCTGTATTACATTTTGGGATATAAGTAATTTCACAAATTGGGAATATGTATCACAATTTATATATGAAGATGGATCGAATGAGACAATGGATTCACCTACTTGTATAATTGAAAATAAATTAGTTATATTTGATGACTCTAATATAAAATTATATGACATTGAAGATATAAATAATATTGAATTACTTGATTTCATACAAGCGGAAATATCTAATCATACAAATATGGGTAGAGCATACTTTAAAATGAAAGACGATTTTTTATATGTTACCGGATATAAAGATGGAGTTCATAGATATGAAATAAATGATAATTCCATACAATATCTTGGGACAAATATAGAAATGCCATCTTTTTTATATATTATCGTGAATGGATACACAATCGTTGCCCAAAGTTTAGATTATGGCATCTATTTTTTTGATTTAAGTGATCCGGAAAATCCAACAGTAATTCAAAACTATCTAAACTATGAATACGGGGTATACATTTATTGTGAAAACAATAAATTAGCCGTTTCATACGTGGAAGATGGAAACTGTTATTTTGATTTATATGATATCTCAGATCCTTATGACGTTCATTTAATTTCTCAATATCCTTTAGAATTGTATGAATTTGTAGTATCTTCCAATGAAGATTGGAGTGAGATATTTATTCAAAGTTTTGACTATAATAATTCTTATTTTAGAAAAGCCTTAATAACTCAGGCAGGTAATTTAGAAAATATTTATTCTTACAATCCTCCTAGTTCATTTTCATTTCAAATTAAAGATGATTATTGTTATTACATATCATCAAGCGGAAATATGGTTTATTTAAATGTGCTAAATGGTTTGAGTTCCGATTATCCTACGTTAATAAATTCTATTGAAATTGGCAATTATACTTATGAGTATATGTCACTTGTAATAAATAATTCATTATTACAGTTTAGCTCATTTATTGACGACACTACTTTTTTTTACGATACAATAAACCCTCCAGAACCTCAATTTTTAACTAGATTGTCACAAAAAACTCTTTCAGCTGGTTTAGCTTATCATAATCATTATTTCAGTGCTAATAGTAATACTTCATTTATATATGATTTAAACAATCCACCTCCGATTGTGTATCCGATAAATCAAGTAATATCACATACAAATATTTTTATGATAAAGGAAATGATAATTAATAATGAAGAATATTTAATTGTAGATAACCAAGGTTCAATGGAGGTTTGGTCTTTAAATATAACCCAGAGTGTAGAAGAAGAACTGCCAAAACCTAAGTTTACACTTTCAAATTATCCAAATCCATTTAATCCGGAAACAAATATAGTTTTCAATATTTTGGAAGAATCTAAAGTCGAGTTGGTCATTTACAACATCAAAGGTCAGAAGATAAGATCACTATTAAACGACCAAATAACATCAGGAGAGCATTCAATTATTTGGAATGGAGAAGACGACTCAGGGAAGAAAGTAAGCTCAGGTGTTTATCTTTACAAGCTACAAGTAAATGGTAAAACTGAAGCTGTAAAGAAATGTTTGTTATTGAAATAAAAGATGCAGCTAACAAGCGTGTCAGCAATGGTCACAGCACACGCGGGACATTAGCAGCAACTAAAAACTGGAGATGTTTATGAAGAATATTTTAGTCTTATTATTTTTTACGTTTTTTCTGGTGATTACAAGTTGTATTTTTTCACCAGATTCAAACAAATTTGATAGTGATTTTCCCGAAATAGGCAATGGAGTTTCATATAATGATTTGGGATTTGATTATGTATTACAAATATCATCTTATGGGCACATAAGTTTAACTTCTTATATTGATATTGACTCAACTTATTTTCAACTTAATGGGAGTGACATTAACACTACTTATGAAGAAAATATAGAATATTGGCGTTGTGAATTTGATTTTGATGACATACCATATGTACCCAACCTTCAACCAAATTGTGAAGTAAACTATTCATGGGTAATTAATGATAATAGCTTTAATGGTACACTTGTTATACCTTTAATAGATGAATGTGTGTTTTTATATGATCCTGAACTTAATGAGGATATGTATATTGAGTGGGAAGAAACTGAAGATCCTCAACTGCATACAATATCAGTTTATAATTTTTATTCTATCCTTGGTCATTGGGAGTTACGACCAAGTAAGAGATCATTCACAATTAATAAATCTTATTTTCCAAACGAAAATCAAAAACCAGTTGAACCACCTCAACACAAAGTTTTCATTAGTGCAATAAATTATGATTCGTATGATAATTGCCTGATATATGCTAGAAGTTTGAAATATTATGGATGGGATCCTGAAGATAAAAATAAATAAAAAAAAGAATCATTGTTTGCTGTTGAAATAAAGAGAAAGCTGCTAACAAGAGTCTCCACAATCATTGAAAGAACTGAAGGTGAACGTGGCAGACTCGAAACATTATGCCCATTTGCTGTTTTAGAGAATTGAAGTTGTTGACCAAAAAATTAAAATGCATTTTGTAAAATCCTAATTGAAGGATAAAGAAGAATGATAAAAGCAAAATATACTCAAATGATATTGTCATACAATTGAAGAGGAATAACAAGAATTGGTGATACTTACAAGTAAGCACAAATTTGACGACATCAGCAATTTAATAAAGCTGAATTGTAAAGGTTATAAAAAGTTATGGAAGTTACTCTAATTTATTTTGCAGGCTTCTTATTAGGAGCTCTATTATTGACAGGAATGATATTGACATTAGTTGGTATACATAAAGATGTATATAGAAAACCACCTCAATATGCCACTCAACTACATTTAAGTGAACACATTTATAATTATCCAATCTGGATGCAAAAATGTAGATATTACTACACTATTCTGGGGGCTTTGGGGTATTTTGCTCTATTCTTTATTCCAATAACTTCACTTCTTGACACATACATAAATAAATATGAAATTTTAATAATGATTATTTCTTGTTGCGTTATATTTGCCGAATTTATTTTATATAAAGGTTATGACACTTTTGCTAAAGAATTGAGGATTAAAAAGTATAGGGTAAAACTAGAGGAGATTGAATTCGATAAAGCCAGTATGAGCGACTACGAATATTGTGTTGCGAAAGAGAGAATATTAAAATTTAAGTCTTAATCTGAATATTTGATGAGTTATGACTAAATAGGCATAACAGGCGTGTCGTCGGTAGAGCTGGTCAGTGCTCTTTGTTTGAATCTTCCGATTCAAACGGCTGGTCAGTTTGTCTTGGGCGTGATCGTTCCGATCCCGCCGCACACGCAAAACATTAGCTACTACATTACATAGCAGGAGGTATAAGATGAAAGAACCTTGAATTTAGAATACTAAAAAAACAAAATTTCTCAAACAAAAAAATAATGGAGGAAAAAATGAGAAAAGGAATGTTTATCATATTTTTGATTTCTATTATAGCATTAAATCTTAATGCTTGGATTTCAGAAACATCGTTTAGAATGAAAGGACTTGGTCACAATTTAATTGGATTTGTTAATGATGATTACTCTAATCTTTATTCCAATCCAGCGTATGCGAAAAATTTTAATGACCTGCATATTTTTACAAATTTAAGCAATATGCAAACCCCAACAGCAAATTTAATGGGACAGGATGTTAACTTCATAAAGAATAAGATTTATCCATCCAATTTGATTGGAGCAATTGGTCAGTGGAAATCAATGCATCTTGGTTTACTGTATGAAACAAATGGATTTGGAATAAAGGGAAACTATAAGTACGAATCTATTGATGAAGATTATAATAGTTATGAAGATGAGTGGTATACTGATTACAATAATGAAGAATATTCAGCTGAAACTAATTTTGGTGGAAACACTTTGGTTGCTTTAGCTGAATTCAAATTAAGTAATCTACCTTTGGGTTTAATGTTTCGTTATAATTCTTTTAACGCAAATGTTAATTATGAATACTCTCAGAAAAGAAAAATGACAAATGAAGAAGAAAATTCAATTATTGTGTCAGAAGAAAATGAAAGTGCTGAATTCAAAACTGAAAACAATATGTATAGTCTGACTGCTGGTACATTGTTGGGCGATGAAGATAATGAACTTAGTATTTCTGCTGGTATCAGACCTTTAACTTTATCTCTTAATTCAGGTTTTTTTGACGAATATTTTGATCCAAATTATTGGTTTGACTATAACCCAGATGAAGATTATGGATCTGAATATTATGATAAAGATAATGAGAGTATTGAAGCAGAAATAAAAGGAACATCACTATTTGCAGAATTTAGAAAAAGAGTAAAAAAGAGTAGTTCACTCTATTCTAACATTTTAGGTAATGTTTCCTTTGCATCACTTCCTCTTGATTATTCTTATGAAGATGAGTGGACTGAAAATGAAATAGTTAATCATAATTATTATGATACATTATATGTTCAATATGAAGATTATTATCATTCAAATCAAAAACGCTCGGGTGAAGGGAAAATGAATATTTTGCATTTTATGACTGGTTATGGAATTGAAAAACATTATGAACAACGCAACACTATGCTTGCGTTAGGTTTTAAGTTAAAAGCTTATTTTATAAGCGGTGAGATAAATCTTAATCCAGAAACAAACCATATCGTATCTTATGACATTTCAGATGATAATGAACCTGATAATGATTACGGTTATATTCGCGATATTACAAATAACGAAAAATGGGAAATGGAAGGTTCAGGTAGTATTGTGACTATTGATATTCCTATTGGAATTGAAACCAATATAACAAAAAATCTTTCCTTGCGATTAGGTTCAAACTCAGTTTTCCCAGTGTATGCCCACTCTAGTTGGGAAGGTAGCATAAAAGATGAACCTGATGAAATAATCACAGAATATACACACGGACCAGATGCAGGAACTACAATCATTGAAGTAGATCCAGAGCAAGGAACTACAACTGAAAATTTTTCATCTGAAATCGAAAAAGCAAAAATTACTTTAAATTCATATTACTTTGGAGCTGGTTATCAAATTACTGACAACATTTCAATAGACTTATTGCATTTTGCAAAAATTACTGATTTAAGTTCTTGGTGGTTTTCAGTTTCAATAAAGTTATAAGTAAAATAAGAAGCAGTAGCTAACAAAAGCCTCCACGTTCTAATTGCGAGAAAAGCAAGAAGAACGTGGCAGGCTCCAAACATTATGGGCAATAAAGTAAGTAAGTTGATATGGTGAAGCCAGCTCTTGAAAAAATAAAAGGATGATTAATAGAAATATGAGAATTGCAAAAACACAAAAAAAAATTGTACTAAAAAAAATCATATTAATAATTTTAATCATTTTAACTTTTATAATTAATGGTTGCTATCCAATTTTACAATCAGCAGAACTTGCTCCTCCAAAAAAATTCACACATACTATCAGAACTGGAGCTTTAGTAGATGATTTCTTTGTGACAGATGATATTTTCCCACAAGGATTTGGATATCATTTAGCTTACGGAGTAAATGATAAGCTTGAAATAAATAGTGATATCGATTTATTTTGGCCACGAACAAGTTTTGGTGTTAAAGTGAAACTTGTAGAAAAACTTTCCCTTTCTGCCAACATAAATTATTCTTTTAATTATGAAGATATATTCTACTATCCTGATTTTAATCTAATTTACGGGAATAAAACATATTGTGGAACAAGAGCAACTCTTTTTATTGATGGAAATTATTCTGATGAAATGTGTCAGATCTTTATTGGTAAAAAGTATAGAGTCTCGAACAGAGTCAATTTGATTCCAGAAGTTGCTTTGAATTTCGATGGTTATCTAAATATTGGTTTTGGTATTGAATTCAAATGAAAGTAGATATGGAATGAAACGCTAAGATGAAATTTAATAAATGTTAAGTGAAGTTAGTTGAGAAAGAAAAAAAATGATGCCCATAACAAGCGTGTCAGGTGCGTCACGAGGTGTGATATTGTCAGTTGGTTAAAATCCAACCCATCTAATTTTCCGTTCAGATGGAAGCGGCGGAGATGGCTTGATCCGGTAACGGTTCGGTCAAAGCTCTCCTTAGCATTAAATAAGCCGTAGCGTAAGCGAACAGGTTAGCTTCGTTAATTGTAATTTGCAGCTGACGAGTCTCTCTGACAAGATGAAGTCTGCAACTCAACAGGAAGCAACGGAAAAGAGCACTGTTGAGGGCTGCCGGAGTTGTAACTGATGGCGTGTTTAAGAACGATAAGATCATAAACGTGAGAGAGCCTTTATACTAAAGGATGGCAACCTTAAATGGTTTTCTATAAGGGAAAACTGAAATGAAAATCAGGTATAAAGGCAGTCGGAGATGCCCATAGTAGTGTTGATATTTGAGACAACATAACTCAGAAGTAGCGAAGGGGCATTGCTTCAAGAGATTTTACAAGAAACGGAGTATTTTGTGATTGATGAAAATCTAAAAGGCAAAGCAGGCAAAGCTTTAAGCGGAGCGGAAAAGGTACGATCATTTCAACGTAAAATATATCTAAAAGCCAAGCAAGAGAAGGAGTTTCGATTTTACATTATGTATGATAAGATCTATCTCCATCATTTCCTATTCGAAGCATGGAAACGTGTAAAAGCGAACAAAGGCGTACCCGGCTACGACAAAGTAACCTTCTCAGAGATTGAGAAATACGGAGTCGAAAACTATCTCAAAGAGTTGGCCGAAGAGCTACAGACAGAGACTTACAAGCCTCAGCCTGTCTTGAGGGTCTATGTACCTAAAGCAAATGGCAAAATGCGACCTCTCGGAATTCCTACGATCAAGGACAGGATTGTTCAGATGAGCTGCAAGATGGCTATTGAACCTGTATTCGAAGCCGACTTTGAAGACTGTTCATTCGGATTTCGTCCCAAGCGTTCAGCCAAGCAAGCCATTACTGAAATCAAATCTAATCTTAAGCGTGGAAAGACAAAGGTGTATGATGCGGATTTATCGGGATTTTTCGATAATATTCCCCATGATAAATTACTCATTCTGCTTGAGGAAAGAATCTCAGACAAGCGGGTTATGAATCTCATCAAGAAATGGCTCAAATGCTCTATCTTTGAAGATAATAAGCTTCACAAAAGCAGTAAGGGTACACCCCAGGGAGGAGTTATATCTCCTCTATTGGCGAATATCTATCTGAATCTGATAGATAAAGCCGTAACACGGAAAGACGGACATTTCCATAAACATGGAATATCGTTAATAAGGTATGCAGATGACTTCATTCTAATGGGTAATAAACTGCCCGATGAGGCATTGGCTTATCTTGGGAAGATGCTGGAAAAGATGGAATTGGACATCAATGTGGAAAAGACGAAACAAATTGATGCTGTAAAGGAAGCGTTTGACTTTTTAGGATTCAGCTTTCATTATGACAGAGGAATTTTTGGTGGTAAAGGTAGATATTGGAATGTTATTCCAAGCAAGAAAAGCGAGTTAAAAATTCGAGAGAATTTGCGGCAGGCTTTCAGGAAAAACCGGCACCAGAACAATGAATCCTTTGTTCGAATACTGAATCCAAAGATTCGAGGGTGGTTGAACTATTTTTCTATATCGGGGATAAGTTATCCCAGTAAAGCGAAAGGTAATCTTCGGCGGTATCTCGATGAGAGTCTGTACCGATTCTATCAGCATAAAAGTCAACGAAAGTGTAAGCTCTATTGCCGTAGAGCTTTCGTCTAATTAGTCCAACATTATGGACTGATAAACTTATCGAGATATACTTTTGTTTGACACTTGCGAAAGCATTAGACGAATCTTGTCGGAAAGCCGTATGTGGGAAAACCACATGTACGGTTTGACGAGGGGGATAGGTGGAAAGTTTTTCTTATAATATAAGTCGGCGAAAACCGATTGGGAAAACCAAATCAAATATCACTTTAAGGAAATCAGAAACCTGTCTCTACTCTACTGCTCTGATTGTAAGAAAAGCAGGAAGAGCACCGCACACGCGGGACTTTAGTGGCAAGAGTATTAGAGAAATCCAAAATATGTGTTGTGAATCAAATTGAGATAAAGTTGATAAGTGATTTATTAATGGATTGTTCTGTTCTTTTAAAAATTGAAAAATGAGCTAAGCTCAAAAGGGAGGAAAAAATGAAAAAGCTTTATATTATTTTAGCCTTATTGATGTGTTTGTCATTCGCAAAAAATGTTTGTGCTGAAATTACCATCGAAATTCTAGATCAAGACACGCCAACAGGTATTTACAATGGGGAATATCGTGAACTTCTTGAAGTTCAAGTAACTGTGGGTAACGATCAACCTACTCAAATCAGATGTGCCACCTTTTTTATTGATAACACCTTTAGCTGGTTAAATGATTTGCGTTTTGAACAATTGCAATGGAAAGAAGGTGACGACTGGATATCAGCTTTAAAAGTAGACGGCGAATGGGGTCTCACGGTTCCTTGTTGGGACATCACTCTTCCTAATCAAACCAGAATCATTACTCTTTGGGGTAAAGTGGTAACTTCTGATTTTATGGACGAGAACAAAGAATTTCAAATTGGCTGGGACAACGAAGAATATCTCTGGTTATCAGGTAATCCTACAATTGTGAATAATTTCCCTCAGCATAAAAACATTATCATAATAGCAAACACATCTGCTAGTAATGATGTTAGTAATGTGACTGAAATTAGAAATTTTCCTAATCCATTCAATCCAGAAACAACAATAGAGTTCAACCTGATTGAAGATGGAGAAGTCCAACTTGATATCTACAACATCAAAGGTCAGAAGATAAGATCTCTCCTAACCGACCAAATAATAGCTGGTGAGCATTCAATTGTTTGGAATGGGAAAAATGCTTCAGGAAAGAAAGTAAGCTCCGGTGTTTATCTTTACAAGCTTATAGTTAATGATAAAACTGAACTTGTTAAGAGATGTTTGTTATTGAAGTAATATGTGCTGCTAACAAGCGTGTCAGTTAAGCCTCACAGCACACGTGGAACATTATAGGAAATTTGGATACTTCAAAGCAGCTTGATCTTTTTTCTTGTTTACTAATTTTGCATAAATTAAGGTATGCTTAATATCGGTATGACCAAGTAATCCGGAAACTTCATATATATCCATACCAGATGTA